>WFMQ01000115.1 GCA_015488995.1 Nitratifractor sp.
CAGCGTCAGATGTGTATAAGAGACAGGATCCACCACCCCATCGTCCCCACCAAGAGGTTGAACAGACCGAAGAGAAATCCCGTCTGCATCAGTCCCAGATGGGGCACCAGCACCAAGGGAAATAGAAGAGCCGCGATCAACGCCCCGGCATAATCGAGGGTGAAGACATTGGAGAGGTTGGTCTTGAGGGAGAAGCTCTCCTTGAGGATGCGGACGATCAGGGGGATCTCCATCCCAAGCATCGCCCCGAGTACGATGGTGATGAGGTAGAGGAAGGCTTCGTAATTGTCGAGGTAGGCAAACGCCCAGAAGAGCACAAGTGCCGAAAATCCTCCCACCACCGCGATCCCCATCTGGAGCCGCACAAATGCCCGCTCCAACTGCCGATCGACAAACCGTGAGAGCCACGCTCCCAGCCCCATGGTGCTCATAAACAGCCCAATCACCAACGAAAAATAATAGACCGAATCGCCGAGAAGATACGAAGAGATGGTGCTCTCGAGCAGCTCATACACCAAGCCGCAGATGGCGATGATAAAAGTCCCGATCAGAAGCGCGATCTCCTTGGAGCGTTGGGGATGGGCGGGCATCTCCGTAGAGGTTTCACCGGTCTCAGAAAGCATCGGCAACTCCGCATCGGTATCGGCACACGATCTGCATGCCTCAATGAATCGCCGAGGCGACAATCAATCCGAGGGAGAGGATCGCGGAGGCGAGGACAATCGCTACGGCAATGTTGCCATCTTCGACGACCTGTTTCTTGATCGAAAATTTGGTCATCGACTCTGCGACGACGACGGTCACGGCAAACACAATTGCCCCCAACAGTGCGTAGAGCAGTGTCGCACCAATCTGTCCTAAAAATGTTGTCTCATCCATACGTTTCTCCTAAGTTATTTTGATTGAGGGCACCTCAAAAAATATTTTTAGAGGTGTCCTTATTTTCCTGAGCTAAACCCGCCCCCGCTGCTGCTGTACCATGAACCCGAGTGGGTACTACGGATCTGCTTGGGGGCGTGAGTCGATATCCCCTGAAGGGTACTCCCGTCGTAGGTCAAAAAGAGTGCCATCCCCGTCAAGAGGGTGAAGAAAACCAGTACGATCTTAGTCATCATTCAAGACCTCCTGCCAGCTTACCTTCCCCTCTTTGACCGGCTTGACCACGGTAAAATAGAGCACAAGCAAGGCCACGACGACCCCGATCCCCAGCCAATAGATTCCGGCAGTACCGACTGCCATCACTCCGACTATCTTCCCCATATCAGACGAGAGGAAACGGCGTTTGAGCCCAGGAAATGCCAAGACGGCGATGAGGAGAAACAGCGGCACTATCAGCCACAGACGCATCGTCCGTTCGTAGACGGTCACGCTGATCTGTTGACGGCTTGGAACAAACACGACCAGATCGAGGCGGTAGGTACCGGTGGGGAGCTTGATGAAGATGTCCACGGCATTGTCCCCGTGTTTCCAGGTCTCTTGGAGCAACACGTCCGAGGTGTGGGCTGCACGACGGTCGATGCTGTAGAGCTCGTGGTCACCTCGATAGAGGGTGAGATGGGTCGTATCGAGTACCGTGGATGAGGGAGCCTTGAGCCGGATATGGGTCAGGAATGCATCCGAATCGACGGTTACCATCCGGCGAAACGGTCGAGAGGTCACCTCCTGGAAGATCAGCTTCGGAGTCAGAAGCGATGCGAGAAGCGCGAGGAGGAGCACGCCAGCGAGGAGGAGCATCCCACGGGTATACGTCGAGAGGGGTGCGCGCTCTGTGTCTCCCTCTGCGGCATCGATCCCCTCTGTCCCATGGATGGCGTGCTCCCGATCCGGCTCCAGTGAGAAGGCAGAGTAGACACGCGGTGTCAAGAGGGTTTCATTGAGATAGACTTCGGTCTCTTGGGGGCTCTTCTCGATGGAGAGGGATCGGCGACCTGCGCCATTGTAGTCCCAGCAGGTGGTCTGGTCGCCGGCATGTGCGACCCAGCTCAGCTCCCCCTGGACATACTCGATCTCCGCCACATACGCCCCCTCCGAAGCGACAAAATGTCCCTGACGATAAAAGACCGTACGGGGGTGCCGCTTCGCTTCCCAGCGCAGCAGAGGGAAATCCCGCACCCGACGGCTGAAAAGAAACACCCCCGCTTCATACACCAGCCACCCATACCCATATATCTCCGAGTAGAGGGAAAACTCGCTCCACGTCTCGGACGGTTCATCGACGCTTGCGTACTTGATCCAGCCGATGATCGTCCAAGCGACCCCTCGGATCGTCCCCCGCATGCCGAGCTTCAGCGGAACCGGTGGCGGCTGGAGCTCTCGAAATTGGGTCAGCACCTTGTAGTGGTCGTTCATGTCGAGGACAGAACCGCAGTAAGAGCAGGTGACGGTGGCGATTCGCCCTCCGCCGTGGAGTGTCAGCGGTGCACCGCAGTGGGTACACTGGATCGCGGTGACGTTTTCGGCTGCCATCTTATCTCACCTCGATCGCGAAGGGATCGATCCACCGTCCCGTGAAGCTTCGGATCCCCCCTGTATCGATCTCGATCGTCCTGAGCCGCGTCGTCTCATCCGTGAGTTGGAGGTATCGGTAGGTCTCACCGATGCGCACCTCCCACGGAAGCGACCCCTCAAATCCATCACAAACTCCCGTACCTGTCTCCGTCACGACCCATCCCCCCGGGAGCATCGCCCCGACACCGATCCCCTCCAACATCTCTGCGGTGTATGGATGCGTCGCGTCCGCCGTCTCGAGGGCGAAATCCCCCTCATCGATGCTGAGCCAGTAGGGGGCACCCTCGTCATTCTGCACCCACCACTCTTCCCAGAAACCACGCCCATAGCCGTATCGGATTTTCCCAAGCGGCAGGTAGGAGACCCCTTCGTAGGCAAAAGGCTCCTCGAGCGTCACCAACGAAGGCTCAGGAGCGAGTACCGAGGCCACCCCTGCTACACGCACCGCCTCATCCTCCAAGAAGATCATCGAATGGCACTGCCGACACTGTACCAGCTTGGTCTGTGCCAAATAGAGGGGCAGTACTGCTCCGCATTGCGGACAGTGGATGGTCTTCCATGGAGTCTCAAATCGCTGTTTCATGGTGCCATTATAGCATAAACCCAAATCCGTACAATAGAAAAAAGCATGAGCCACAATCATCGTACCCATGGATTTCGCGCACAATCATCGCCGAACCTACAGGTGCGACTTAAATTGTGCACACACCCCATGAATACGAGTATCGTAGCTACTGCAGATTTTCTATGTACGGATTTGGGATAAAATCTAAAGGTGATTTGGGGTGAGACGTGGTTATGCGCGAGAAAGGATCGTTTCGAGTAAATGCGTTTGGCGTTTCATTTCGGCAAGCATTTCACTCTTGAGGAGAAGGTATTCGAGGAAAACGACGAGCAAGAGACCCGGGAGCGCACCAAAGATGGCCGCCAGCAGGGCAAAGAGAAAATGGGTATGGAGAAAGGAGAAAAACAGACTCAGTGCCCCAATGAGTGCGATCCCCCATCCCGTGCCGATGAGAAAACTGACCAAGAGGGAGAGGGAGGAGCGTTTCAGATGCATGGATTTATACGGCACCCATTGTATCGACGACGGGGGCAGGGGCTTCTTCTTCGTGTCCCTCCTCGATGGCAACGGCACCCGCAAGGTAGACGTAGGTAAGGATCATGAAGACAAACGTTTGCAACAGTGCCGAGAAACTCAGCAGCAAGTATGCCGGCAGAGGCACGAGCCACGGAGCCAGCATCAGCAGAACCCACAAGAAGAGGTCATCCCCTTTCATGTTTCCGAAGAGACGGAAACTGAGGGAGACGATCCGAGAGAAGTGGGAGACGATCTCAATGGGAAACATCAACGGAGCCAACCATGCCACGGGACCGGCAAAGTGGGCGAGATAGTGGACAACACCGTTTTTGCGGATCCCCTCGAAGTTGTAATAGACAAAGACCATCAGTGCCAAGGTCAGAGTCACGCCGATGTTGGCCGTCGGGGTCTCAAAGCCGGGGATGATCCCGAGGACGTTGGCGAAGAAGACAAAGATACCGATCGTCGCAACCAGTGGGAGATACTGGCGTGCTTTCTCTTCACCGATGACATCTTTGCCCATCGAGATGACACCGCCGAGGTAGGCTTCCATGACGTTTTGCATCGTGCCGGGGACGGCCTTGAGGTTTTTGGTCGCAGCATTGGCCACCCACAATCCCAAAACAAAGACGATCAACAAATGGGCGATCACCACGCCCGCTCCGTGTCCCAACAACGCACCCAAATAAGTGAAAATGCTCACTTCCATCATGACGGCAACCTTTATAGCTAAAAATTATTGATGTGATTATAGCTACTTTTTGCTTAGCCGTGCTCGTGGTGGATACTCAGACGACCCCAGCCGTCGCTTTTGCTACCAAATGAAACGTCTTTTTCAGGGCAATGCGCTATAATTCTTTTTTTCATGTGTCCTCATCGCTTAACTGGATAAAGCAGTCCCCTCCTAAGGGATAGCTCGAGGTTCGAGTCCTCGTGGGGATACCAGCATTTTCACTGAAAAATTAATAGTGGAAAATGGATCATTTCCTCTTTCATTTATTTTATGCTCTTTCTGTACTTCCCCGCCCACACAATCATCGCAGCAATGACCGCCAATGCTGGCATCACCCAGCCCGGGACAGGCACCGGATCTCCGGCAGCGTACGAGTGAAGCCCGCTGAGGTAGTAGTTGACCCCGAAGTAGGTCATGATGACCGATCCATAGGCGAGTACGGCCGCGACATTAAAAGAAAAAATGGAGTTGAACCGAGGGATAAATCGTAAATGGATCACGACGGCATAGACCAAGATGGTCACGGCTGCCCATGTCTCTTTGGGATCCCAGCCCCAGTAGCGTCCCCAAGATTCATTGGCCCAGACCCCTCCGAGGAAGTTACCGACGGTGAGCATCGCCAGCCCAATCAACAGACCCATTTCGTTGATGTAGGTGAGTTCGCGTATGGCGTGTTCGATCTCTGCATTGGGCTTGTGACCTCGCACGATAAAGAGGACCAGTACCAGCAGCCCCAGCAACGCACCCAATCCCAAAAAGCCATAACTGGCGGTAATCACGGCGACATGAACCGTCAACCAATAGGATTTGAGCACCGGAACGAGGTTGGTGATCTGGGGATCGAGATTGCTCAAGAAGGCTACAAAGAGAAATATTCCCGCCAAGATCGACGTGGCGGCAAACGTCAAGGGGGAGCGCTTGACAAAATAGAAGCCGGCAAATGCCGTCGCCCACGCGATGTAGACCAACGATTCGTAGGCATTGGACCAGGGGGCGTGTCCGGCGATATACCAGCGGAGGATCAGGCCGCCGGTGTGGACGGCAAACGCCAACACCAGCAATCCGACCAGGATTTTCATGGTGCGTCGAGGCTGCCAAGCTGGTCGGACGATCGAAGCGAATGAGAGGAAGAGGATCAACAGACCCAAGAGAATGTAGGCACCAATCAGCCAATCAAAAAGCCGCAGCTTGTTGTAGCGGATCTCTGCGGTGATCCGACTCTCGGAGGGCATGACATCCTCCCCATAAAAATGCTGATATTTTGCGATCATGCTCAGCGCCGTGTCGGCCTTGCCCCACGAGCCGGTATGGATCGCCTCATCGACGTTCTGGAAATAATTGGAGACAAAAAGTCGCACCATCTGCCCCTGCTTTTTGGGGAAACTTTTGACAGCATCCATCGGCGATACCCACGTATGTGCCGCATCGTTTGGCTTGGGGAAGATACGCAAAAGGGATCCCTGGAATACCAAGTATTCTACGTTGACCCGCTCGTCAACATGCAAAATCTCTTTGTCATACTGATCCCGCTCACCGGCGGCCTTGCGGGAGGCTTTTCGTGCATCGCCGACGAGTTTGTATTGGCCATCTTTGCCAAAGAGATCATCGTACGCGACGTAGCGTGTCCCTTTGGGGAGACCCAGCTTTTTGATGACAGCCGGGTGGGAGACTTTGATCATGCGTACTTTTTGGAAGAGCTCAGGATGGGTCAGCATCCCGAGGATGACCTGTTCGGCACTCAACCCCTCCCATGAAGTCTTGTGGCTGATTTTGGAGAGGACTTCGCGAGCGAGTGAATCCATCGGTTTCATCCGCCCGCCGGTATCCTGTACCACCAGCCGGCCAAATTTTTGCGCATGGATCGGACTGATTTTGTGAAGGGGAGAGAGATCCACTGTGTCGGCCGCATGGACGGGGAGGGTTCCTGCCAATGCCACCCCGAGAAGCAGGGCAACAGTGCTGCTCTCCTTGAGACGCTTTAAGCGTTTGCGTAGGTGAGAAAAACGCCCTTTTTCGGAGAGGAAGCTCCAGATAAATCCAATCAAAAGCATCAAATAGCCCATGTAGGTCGGGATCGAACCCGGATCGTGGTTGACCGAGAGGATCGACCCCTGCTCATCCATATCATACGAGGATTGGAAGAAACGATAGCCTTGGTAGCTGAGCACATGGTTCATGTAGATGTGGTAAGGGAACGTGGTGTTGGTCTCCGGATCGGTCACGTGGACATACGACTCATACGATGAGGGCATCATGGTTCCAGGGTAGCGTTTCAGGACAAAACGATCCAACTTCACTTGAAAAGGGAGTTGGATCACAGCGGCTCCATAGCTCAGGCGGACCCGCATATCTGGAAACGTGACCATCACCGGGACACCTGGCTGCGCCTTGCGTCCCTCGAGATCCACGGTGTGGGTCACACCGTCGTGTTGGACATCGACGGTGATCACTTGGGGGACATTTCCTCCGGGTTTGAGCGCACCGGTGATGTAGTGATCCCCTTGTTTGTGCGCGGCAGGAAGGTAGCGTTTGAGCGAGACCTCTACCCGTTTGGCTCCGAGTGTAAACGCATCGTCAAAATGGTTTTTGGTCATGGAAGAGAGGTAAAGCGGTTGGGTATATTTCATCCCCCCATTGCGGTCAATCAAGGTAGCCTCCAGCACCATGTGGTCGCTCACCATCGTCGAACTGTTCTGCCCATTGCGCAGATGCAGGACCCCTTCGTAGCCGATATACCGGGTCACCAGTGCCCCGATACCGATGAGGATAAACGCCGAGTGGAGGATCAACTGCCCCCATTTGGGACGCTTATACATCTTGTAGCGGAAGATGTTGTAGGTCATCGAGGTCAAAAAGAGAAATAAGAGGATCTCAAACCAGTGAGCTTTGTAGACCAGTGCGCGTGCGGTTTGTGTCCCATAGTCGTTTTCGATAAACGTCGCCACGCCGATAGCCGTTGCAAATATCAGCATCAAGACAACCGAGACCTTCATCGAGAAAATTTTTTTCAACATCATGCTTCCTTACTGTACACAAAAGTAGCGTATTGTAGTCAGTCCCCTATTAGTAGGGCGTAAATCCTGTATCTCTCTCCGTCGCTTAAGATTTATTTCAGCTTATCCCAACTCCGATCGATGCTCACCGAGCACCGTAATGCCACTTCAAGAGGATAAACATTCTCCAGGATTGATTGCAGCACTTTTGCCAAATGTTCAGCATCCTCTTCGGCCACCTCAAAAATCAATTCATCGTGAATCTGCAAGAGCATGCGCACCGGCAACGCTCCCGCGACAATCTTCTGATCGATCTCCAGCATCGCCAGCTTGATGAGATCCGCCGCCGACCCTTGGAAAACCGTGTTGACCGATTCGCGCAATATCGCCGCTTTTTGCATCCCACCGGCGTTTGCATAGTCGAAGACCCGCCGTCGCCCCAGCAGCGTCTCGACGTAGCCGTGGTTTTTGGCATCGTCCTGGATTTGCTCGAGGTAGCGTTTGACCGTCGGGAACGTGGCGAAATAGGCTTGAATAATCTCTTTGGCTTCCGAGGTGGTGATCCCCAACTCATCGGCCAGCTTACGCGATCCCATCCCGTAAAGCAAACCAAAGTTGATCGATTTGGCAAAGCTCCGTTTGGCCGACGCCTCCTCTGCGCCGAAGAGTTTGATCGCGGTGGCCATGTGGATGTCGTGGCCACTCGCAAACGCATCGCGCAAAGCCGCATCGCCGGAAAAATGTGCCAGCAATCGCAGTTCGATCTGGGAGTAGTCGATGGAGATGAGCCGTTTCCCTTCCCCGGCGACAAACGCCCGCCGGACACTCCGCCCCAGCTCCGAGCGGACGGGGATGTTCTGGAGATTGGGGTCGCGGGAGCTGAGCCGTCCCGTCGCCGTGCCGGTCTGGAGGAAGTGGGTGTAGATGCGATGCTCCGCATTCTGCCCGGCGAGCTTCTTCAATGGTTCGACGTAGGTGGAGAGCATCTTTTGGTATTCGCGGTATTCGAGGATCTTGGGGATGACGGGGTGCGCGTCTCGCAGCCCGGTGAGTACCGCTTCATTGGTGCTGTAGCCGGTCTTGGTCTTCTTGCCCCCTTTGAGCCCGAGTTGCTGGAAGAGGACGTTCCCCAGCTGCTGCGTCGATCGGATATTAAACTCCGTCCCGGCCAAATCATAAATCTCTCGCGTCAACTCTGCAAGCTTCCCACTCATGCTCTCTTTGAGGTGATCCAAGTGCGCCGTATCGACCCGGATCCCCTCCCGCTCCATGTGGATGAGGACATTGACAAACGGATACTCCACCCGCTGCGCCTCCTCAGCGATCTTCGGATCGGTCAGGGCAAAGAACTCAGTGAGCTTGTGGTAGAGCCGGAGGGTCATCCAGGCATCCTCCGCTGCATAAAAGGCCGCCTCTTCGAGGGGGACAGTGGAGAAGTTTTCCCCTTTTTTGACTAGCGATTTGAACGGTTTCATGTCGTAACCGAAGAATGTCTTGGCGAGGACATCGAGGCCGACTTTTTTGCCCGGGTCGAGGAGCCATGCCATGATCATCGTATCGGCATACGGCACCCGCTCTTCGATCCCAGCAGAGTAGAGGAGCCCAAAATCAAACTTGAGATTTTGCCCCACGATCCGCGCCCGCATCAGCCGCGTGATCGCCGCCATCGCCGCCTCACGACTCACCTGATCCCCCACCCCGAGATAGCTGTGCGCGATGGGGACATAGTACGCCCGGCTCTCCTCGAGCGCGAACGAAAAGCCTACCATCGTATCATGCCGAGTATCCAGCCCCGTCGTCTCAGTATCAAACGCCACGAGGGTCTCGGGTGTCACCGTCTGGATCACCGCTTCGAGCTTCTCAGCCGTATCGAGCAGGATCGCGTCAAACTGGGGGGGAACCGGAGGGGGAGGCGTGGCCGTCGAGGCCGCAGAGGGTTTCGCGGTTTTAGCCACAGCACCATCGAGCCGCCGCAGTGCCTGCCGCATTTCGTAGCGCTCAAACTCTTCGCGTAAGACTCCAAGATACTCCCGATCCTCCAACCGATACGTTTCGAGGTCACAGGTGGGGAACACGTCGTCACGGAGTGTCACGAGATCCCGGGAGAGGAACGCCATCTCTTTTGCTTCGGTCAGCAGCTTCTGAATACGGGGGGTGCCGGCCTCTTCGAGATGGTCGTAGATGTTTTCGAGGGTGTGGAATTGGTTGATGAGTTTCGAGCCCCCTTTTTGGCCGATCCCTTTGACCCCGGGGACATTATCCGCACTGTCACCGATGATCGCCTGAAAGTTGACGAAATCGCGCGGGCGGACGTCAAACTTCGCCTCGCATCCGGCTTCATTGATCTCTTTTTTCTTGATCGCATCGACGATCACGACCCGGTCATCGTCGATGAGCTGGTAGAGGTCTTTGTCGTGCGAGACGATCCGCACCCGCATCCCAGACTCCACCGCGCAGCGGGTGATCGTCGCGATCACATCGTCCGCTTCGTAGCCATCCGCCGAGACATTGGCGAAGCCCATCTGTTCGATCCACTCGATAGCGACGGGGAGCTGTTTGACGAGATCTTCGGGTGGGGGAGGGCGGTTGGCTTTGTACGCGTCATAGAGGGTGTTGCGAAAGGTAGGCCCCTTGCTGTCGAGGGCAAACACGAGGTAATCGGTCGCGTGTTCCTTCTCCAACTGATGAATCATGTTGATAAATCCAGTGAGCAATCCAGTGGGGAAGCCCTCTGAATTGCGCAGAGGTGGCAG
>WFMQ01000116.1 GCA_015488995.1 Nitratifractor sp.
CGTCAAACGAGAGAGGCCCGAGGGCAAACGCCCCTTTTTGCAGCGTCACATCTCTCACACTGAGCCCGCTGCGATCTCCACTCATTGGGGCTTGCCATCTCCTGCATTCAAAAGGTGCGCATCCCCGGTGATCGTCGGCGGCGCGATCACCCCCTGGCCGTTGTGGCGCATGATCGCCTGCCCCTCAGGCGAGAGGACGAAGCGGACAAACGCCACGGCGCCGGCCTCGTTGCGGGGCAAGTGCTTGGCACGGTTGTGCACCACGGTGATCCCGTACACCATCGGCGCACCCCTCTTGGTGATCAGCTCTCCCGGTTTTTTCCCGCTGATCTGGAAGGACACCTGCTTGTAAAGATCAGAAAATTTCTTCGATTTGAGGCTCACTTCCGGGGGTAAAGTGATGTACTTCAATCCATGCTGCTGCGCGACCGATTTGTAAATGTAGAGATAATCATAGGCTCCCGCTTCGAGGAGTCCGAGGAGATCGGTCTCTTTGGGGCGGACGATCACTTTGTCTCTCTTCTCTTCTCCGTTCGTATAAGAGGCTCCATAACCCAAAAGGGTATCGTAAAAGCCCGGCGTGTGGTAGTAGCGTTCCGCCAGTTTGGTCACAAGGATACTGCGGTAGCCACAGGGGTCGAGATTGGGGTTGGAGTGGCCGATCTTGACCCCCTTTTTGAGGAAGATTTCCGGCCAATTGTCGGCAGTGATGGTGTCGGAATATTTCGATTTGTCGGTATAGGCGATCGCCATCTCATTGGTCGCAAACTGCACGTTGAATTGGGCATAATCGGGGATGAGAAGTGTGTCGATCACTTGGTACGCGGCACTGGCCATCACATCGGCCGGCTTGCCGATGTCGGTGATCTTGCGGGCACAGGCACGCGACCCGGCCGCTTCACGGACGAGGTCGTACTGGGGGTATTGGGCTTCAAAGGCCTTTTCCATCTCGGCAAACGGCACCGAGAGGCTCCCAGCGTGGAAGACGACTACCTTCTCTTTGGCCATGCTGATCGTGGTCATCATCAGGGCAGCAAGTACCATTTTTCTTATACCAAACATTTTAGCCATTGGTAGCCTCCTGTTTGTCGGTCATTGCATCGTAGCCGATCAACACTACTTTGATTATCTCTCCCGCTGCGGCACCGCTGCGGCTCTCCCCGAGGATCGCCACGGCATTGGATTCCATCAGGGGGGTGAGCATCCCTGAGCCGTATTTGTTGTTGCGGGTGACGTGGAAGGTTCCGCCTTTGAGCTCGCCGAGTACGAGATTGGTGCGTCCGGGACGGGCTTTGAAGGGGTCGGCGTTGGTGGCTGTCATATAAGGGTGGTGCCACCGCGCCGCCCCCTGAAGGCGGAAGAGCACCGGCAGGGAGAGGAGGAGGATGGTGACCATCGCCGTGAGGGGATTGCCCGGCATCGCCATCACAAAGGTCTCCCCCATCACCCCCATCATTGCCGGGCGGCCGGGCTTGAGATTGATCCCGTGGAAGATCGGCTCCATACCGTTGTCCACATACGCCTCGTAGAGGAAATCAGCCTCCCCCATGCTGATCCCGCCGGTGCTGATCACCACATCGTAGCGTTTGAGATCGGCGATCATCGCCCGGGTCGCATCGAGATCGTCAGGGATCGATCCGGCATACGTAGGGTCAAACCCATACCGGCGCAACAATGCCGTGATCCCGAATGCATTGGCGTTGTAAATCGCATCGTCGGTACTCGCTTCCCACGGCTCCCGGATCTCATCCCCGGTCGAGACCACCGCGATCCGCAGCGGGGTCGTCACCTCCAGTGCCACGATCCCTTGCGCCGAGAGCATCGCGATGTGAGAAGGCTCAAGACGCGTTCCAGGCTCGATCAGCACTGCCCCCTCCTGCTGCTCCTCTCCCCGATGACGGAGATTGTTTCCCCGCTTCAGGGTCTCGGGCAGCCTTACTGCCTCGTCGGTCACCTCCAAAGCATCTTCGATCGGAACGATGGTATCGACCCCGACAGGCACCTGTGCGCCGGTCATGATCCGCACCGCTTCGCCCGCCTGAACCTCCATGGAAGGGATGTCCCCGGCATACACCGTCCCGATCACCGCAACGCGTTTGCCAGCATCGGCCTGCCGTACGGCGAAGCCATCCATCGCGGAGTTGTCAAACGCCGGCATATTTTTGCGGCAGATCACTGCATGGGCGATCACCCGCCCCAGCGCCCGATCGAGCATCACGGTCTCTGTCCGTCGCGTCGGTACGGCACGTGCCAATGCCATCCTCAGGGCTTCATCAAATCCATAAACATCAAGCTGGGTCATGCATCCTCCTCTGTGGTGATCCGGTGATCGTGGGTATAAATATTCATCGAGCCTTTGCGGGCGAAGCCGACGAGGGTGAGACCAAATGTGTCGGCGATCTCCACCCCTAGACCCGTCGAGGCGGTGCGAGAGACGACGATGGGGATGGCATGCATGACCGCCTTGGCGACCATCTCCGAGGAGAGGCGACCGCTGACGAACAGCACACTTCGGGTCGTGTCGGCTCCGACGAGCCGGGCTTTGCCGATCGCTTTATCGACAGTGTTGTGCTGGGCAATGTCCTCGGCGACAAAAGTCGCACCGCCCTCGAGTGCCAGCATCGCCGTGTGCACCGATCCGGTCTGCCGATAGAGACGGCAGTGATCCTCGAACCCCTCCATCATCTCACTGATCCACACCGCCGGACGGGCATAGGCAGTCGTCAGGGTACGGGCGCGGATCGCCTCGGGGTCGATGTTGGCCGTCGTACTCCGACCGCAGCCACTGATGACCACCCCCTCTGCATTGAGCTTGCGGGCAGCCTCCTCGTCAATTGTCGCCATGATGGCCACCCGGGCACCCTCCTCTTCCAGCGACACATCGGAGACATCTGAGGCCTGTGCCAGGATGTTTTCACTCATCAGATACCCGATCGCCAGTGCCTCTTGATCGACCGGCGTCGCCATCAGAGCCGCGATCGTCTCTCCGTTGACCGTGATCGTCAGCTTGATCTCACGAATCAGCGTATCCTCGAAGGGGATTTTCTGTCCTTGGCGGATCTTGACACTGGAATACGGTTGTATGGGCTCCATCTCTTCTTCCTTATATATCGTATCGCATGATGCCACATTTTTGTTGGAAGTGAGGTAAATCCCAAATCCGTACATAGAAAAAAGCATTAGCCGCAATCATCGTATCCATGGACTTTGCGCACAATCATCGCCGAACCTACGGGTGCGACTTAGATTGTGCACACACCCCATGAACACGAGCCTCACAGCTACTGCAGATTTTCTATGTACGGATTTGGGGAAATCCCTCCAAAAGTTTCTTTTGTGTTCTAAAATTGTGATATAATTCTTCTCAACCATTATAAAGGAGAAAAGATGGCAGACAAAATCTATCGTGTGAGGATGAATGACCTCAGTTTCAGTGTGGAAGATGTCCCCAAGGAGTGGCTGGGACTGGGGGGCCGAGGGCTCACCTCGACCATTGTCGCCGCCGAAGTGGATCCTGAGTGCCACCCCCTCGGCCCCAACAACAAGATGGTCTTCGCCCCGGGGCTCCTCTCCGGAACCGCCGCCGCCAACAGTGGCCGTACCTCCCTCGGTGCCAAGAGCCCCCTCACCGGCGGAATCAAAGAGAGCAACTCGGGCGGAACGAGTGCCGGGATCATGGCCAAACTCGGGGTCAAAGCCCTCATCATCGAAGGGCTGCCTGAGGAAGACGACACATTCTACCACATCCACGTCACCAAAGAGCACGTCACCATCGAGCCGATCCCTGAGCTTGTCGGCAAAGAGAACTTTGAAGTCCTCGACACCATGCTTGAGCGTTACGGCCGCAAAGTCGCCGTCTTCAGCATCGGCACCCCTGGTGAGCAGCGGATGCTCATCTCCAACATCTCCGTCAAAGACCCTCAGGGCAAGATCCGAAGCCTCGGACGGGGCGGACTCGGAGCCGTCATGGGCTCGAAGAAGATCAAAGTCATCACCGTCGATGCCGGAGACAGCAAGGAGACCTACCTCGCCGATGCTGCCACATTCCGCGCCGCCAACAAAGCCTTCACCAAAGCGCTCAAGGAGAATCCCATCAGTGGGGAGGGGCTGCCCGCCTTTGGTACCGATATCCTCGTCAATATCATCAACGAAGCAGGCGGATTGCCCTCCATGAACTTCCGCTACGGCACCTCCGAGAATGCCGAAGAGCTCTCCGGTGAGCACGTCGCGGAGAACATTCAGGAGCGCGGTGGCAAGACCACTCACGGCTGCCACGCCGGGTGCGTCATCCAATGCTCACAAGTCTACAACGACAAGGACGGCAACTACGTCACCTCCGGATTTGAGTATGAAATGATCTGGGCGTTTGGTGCCAACTACGGCATCGACGACATCGACACCATCGCCCACATCGACCATATCATGGACGACATCGGGGTCGATGCGATCGAGACGGGGGTCACTTTTGGCGTCGCCGCTGAGGGGGGGATGCTCCCCTTCGGTGATGGTGAAGCCGTCATCAAGATCCTCACCGAGGAGATCCCCAACGGCACCCCCACCGGCCGTGTCATCGGCAGCGGGGCGGGCAACGTCGGCAAGCTCTACGGTGTCGTCCGTGTCCCCGTGGTCAAAAATCAGGGTATGCCCGCCTACGAACCCCGCGCGATCAAAGGTCAGGGGATCACCTACGTCACCACCCCAATGGGTGCGGATCACACCGCCGGATATGCCGTAGCGACCAACATCCTCAACAGCGGCGGCCACATCGATCCCCTCAAAAAAGAGGGTCAAGTCGAACTCTCCCGCAATTTGCAAATTGCCAGTGCCGCCATCGACAGTACCGGGATGTGCATCTTCGTCGCTTTCCCTGCGCTCGATGATCCTGCCTGTCTCCCCGCCTTGATCGATATGATCAATGCCCGTTTCGGAGCCGAACTGACCGGAGACGATGTGACCAACCTCGGCAAAAACATCCTCAAGCTTGAGCACGCGTTCAATCTCAAGGCTGGGCTGGGCAAAGCCGACGATCGCATCCCCGAGTTCATGAAGTACGAAACCCTGCCGCCGCACGATGCGATCTGGGACTTCACCAACGAAGAGATCGATGCTTTCTGGGATTTTTGATGGCTGAGATCACCGTCACCGTCAAGCTCTTCGCCCAGTACCGCGAAGGGAAGTTCAAAGTCGAACAACGCCAATACCCCGAGGGGACAACCGTCGGTGAGGTCATCGCTGAAACCGGGATCGCGGTCGATCGCTACCCCATCGGCGTCATGATCATCAACGGTCGGCACGTCGAGGAGGACCGCATCCTCGAAGCGGGAGATACTCTGGCACTCTTCCCCAAAGTGGGCGGGGGATAGGCACCCGATATGACCATCAATTTCAATGCGTTTTCCTTCGCCCGTCTGACCCTGCGCTCTCAAGGGATCGAGTGTGTCAACGTCGATCGTGAACTGCGCGATGGGATGACGATACAGGATTTTATCGATGAGTTGGGCTTCGAGGCAGGGGAGATCGAAGCGGTGTTTCTCAATGGCACCATCCGCCCCAAAAGCACCGTGCTCCACGACGGGGATCGTGTCGCCCTCCTCCCGCCGGGCACCCCCGGATCGTACCGTCTCATCCTCGGGATCAAAGCGATGAACGATCAGGAGACCTCCCCTGAATAATCTCACCCAGACCCTCCACGCACACACCCGTGACGGCCTCCTCCCTTTTGAGGCAGCGCAGCAGATCGCTGCCCGGTTTGATCGGCCGCTCTGGGAAGTCGAACGCCGGGCTCTCGAAGAAAATATCCTCCCCCTCCGCTATGCCCGAAACCGCCAGACCATCGATACCACCCGACAGCTGCGCCTGCTCGATGCCCACGTGGCGATCCTCGGCTGCGGAGGGCTGGGAGGGCATGTCGCGGAGATGCTTACCCGCATCGGTGTGGGGCATCTGACGCTGATCGACCCCGATACCTTCGATGAGCACAACCTCAACCGGCAAAATTTTTCCACCCTCGCCGTGCTCGGTCAGGCAAAAGTCCACGTGCTCAAACACCACCTCATCGCCATCAACCCCGCCCTACAGATCCGACCCATCGCCCACCGTTTCGACCCGGCTGGCGATATGCCCCTCATCGATGATGCCGATGTGGTGATCGACGCACTGGACACCCCGGAGGTCAAACTCTCCCTCGCCACCGCGTGCCGATCCCACTCACGCCCCTTCGTCCACGGTGCCATCGCCGGCATGGACGGCCAGCTTGCCGTCAATGCCCCCCTCGAACACCTCTACCACGACGGCACCCACGGAGCCGAATCCACCGCTGGCAACCTCTCTTTTTCCGCTGCATTCATCGCCTCCCTGCAAGCCGCCGAAACGGTCAAGCTCCTCCTCGATCTCGGAGAGTCACTTGAAGGTGAGGTGCTCATCACGGACTTGATGTACGGGGATTTCACCCATATTCCGGCCTAAAACCATGCAGTAGAGATGCTCTTCCCCGTAGGGCAACCCCACGTATCTGCCCGGGTGGCACAGACCACTGCCAAGGGGCTGGGGTTTCAACCCCACTCAGGAGCCAGGACGTCAGTCTCACCCCCTGCCCAAACGATATGACAACCTTCGAGCAAGGCTGAAGCTTCACTTCTGGATATATTGCGAAATAAAAAGGAGGTGCACGTAATCGTATTTGCGATTACGTGCACCCTGTCTCTTATA
>WFMQ01000117.1 GCA_015488995.1 Nitratifractor sp.
CTCCAGCGATGAGCCTTTCCCGGATCACACGCGAGTGCACCGAGACCCCATCCTGCATCACCTCTGGGACGATCACCACCTCACCGTGAAAGAGGGCACGCAAATGATCCGCATCCCCCTCGCGCCCCTGCCCGAAACCAAAGTCATACCCCACCACGATCCGCTGCAACGAGGGAAAATCCGCCTCCAACCGCGCGACGAACTCCGCAGCACTCAACCCCCGAACCGTCTCAAAAAGGTAGAAAAACAGTGGCACATCGGTGTACCACGATCGCTTGAATCCCGGGGTGAGGTACCCCGCGTGACGCTCGATCACCACCACCCCATCGGCCTGAGAGATGAGGGCCTGATGCGCGACATGAATCCCGTCAAACGAGCCGATGGCGATGGAGGTGATGGTGTTGGAGTAGGTGTTCACGTGAGGGATGTCCTTTTTTTGATGTGATTATACCCAAGAGGCGTTTAACACGTTCCCTTTCCCTATTGCCAACCACGCTCAATCCCATCGGCTGCCACAACCGTGCCGAGAGAACATAGGGGTCAGGTGACAACGACAACTTAATTAAACTATGCTATATTCCCTACAACCTACATTCCCGAACATTAGGAGTCAGACGTTGAATATCCACCTTTTGCTGATAGCGAATCCCAGCTTCGTTGCCCAATATCAGAGCCAAAATAATCTTAATTTTGAGCTTTGGGATGTGAGGATACGCTATCGCGTTTTGTGGGGCTGAAGCCCCGCAGCCCCTTGACGGTGGCGTACGCTACCCGGGCAGATACGCAGATCTGCCCCTACGAAAACAAAGGTGATGCTAATGCCACTCATAATAAATCCGGGAAACATCATAATCACAAATCAGGATCTGACTTATGGTATAATGACACCAAACAAAAAAGGTTGCCTGCATGACAGTTGTAATGAGCCCTCGACGCGATGATTATGTTGACTTTTTAGACATTGCCAAAGAAGCGTATGCAACCGACAAAGCCGATATTTATCGAAAAATCATAACGACACTGATTTACGCACTCAAGAAACAGCTCCATAAATTTGAAATAGAAAACAGCGAGTTGGAAAAGATCGAATTTTTGACGATAGCGGGAGATGATCTCGATCTTTTTTATGATGAAATGTATGAGGCGGTCGATCAAATCAAACTGCTGAAAGTACATCTCGATGATGTCAAAGAAAAAGAAGGGTTGTTTATGGATCTGTACGCGACCGCTGACAAACTTCATGATGCCCTGATCCACAATATCGATATCGTCTCCACTCAGGAGGTTCGGGAGTTGCAACAGACTCAAGCCAAAGCGAGCTGATGAAGATCGTACAATCCAAAGACTACATACGATCGATTAAACGCATCAAAAAGAAGCGTACCCTCTCTCTGGTATTGATCGATGAAACTCTAACACTCTATCTGTCGGATCGGCATGATGCTCGTTTGCAATTCAAACCTATCACTTGCAAACGGGATAAACACAGACACTCATTGCGGATTCCCGGTACCCAATACAGAATGCTGGTTTCGATTGTGGACGATACGACTACACTGGTCTGCGTCTGCGATCACGACGACTACGACCGGCGCAATAAAAACTGCTGAGAAAATACTGCTATTTACCCTCCATTGCCTCTCACACGCTATACTACTACCAAATCCAAACGGAGCACTCTCATGAAACCCATCGCCCTCTTCCCCCTGCTCGTCTCGGCACTCCTCGCCGATACCGTTGTTCCCCAGACCGCTTCGGATCTGGCGATCACGATCTACAACGACAACCGTGCCTTCGTCCACGACACCCGCGAAGCCAATGTCACCACCGGCACGCAGCGGCTCATCTATGAGGGGGTGGCCGGCAGCGTCATCACGGCCAGTGTCGTCCCCAGCTTCAGCGGGGTCTCGACGCAGCTCTACTCACAAAACTACATCTACGACCTCATCTCCCTCGACTCGATGCTCAAAAAGAGTATCGGCCACCCTGTGGACTTCTACACCAATGGCCGCACCCCTACCCTCTCGCACGGTATCCTCCTCGCCGCCGCACCCGTCGTCACGGTACGTCAGAAAGGGACGGGCAAGATCCTCTCTCTCGACAAACCGACTCAGGTAATCTTCCACGCTGTCCCCAAAAACATGATCACCCGCCCCAGCCTCGTGTGGAACATCCGCACCGCCAAGGCTGGGAAGCTCGGGATCGACCTCAAATACCTCACCACCGGCATCAGCTGGAAGAGTGACTACGTCCTCAATCTGGACAAAAAGAGCCTCGATCTCGTCGGCTGGATCACCGTCAACAACCGCTCCGGCGTCGCCTACCCCCATGCACAAATCACCTGCCTCGCCGGGGAAATCCATACCGCCAGACCCATCAGGGATCGCAGCATCCACTACAAACAAAACGTCGCCATGGCGATGCCCGCTCCTGAGGTCAAGGAGGAATCCTTCTCCGGCTACCACATCTACAAAATCCCCTTCCGGGAAACCATCGCCAACAATCAGCAGAAACAGATCCGCTTCACCGACAAGACCGACGTCCACTTCACCCGATACGGCACACTCACCAGCCGCTACTTCCAAAAAAACGGCAAAGAAAAACTCCGCTTCGCCAACGTCGTCGAACTCGCCAACACGCAGGACAATCACCTCGGCATCCCACTGCCCGCTGGGATCGTCCGGATGTATCAGAAGGACAGCACCGGGGAGAGCCATTTCATCGGAGAGAGCCGCATCGCCAACACCCCGGAGGGGGAAAAGGTCAAGCTCACTGTCGGCACCCTCTTTGATGTCGCAGGGGAGAAGACCATCACCCGCTACACCGCCCGCAAAGGCTACCGCAACATCGAAAGCACCTACACCCTCCGCAACCAAGGCGACACCGCCCAAACCCTCAAAATCGAAGAGCATATCCCCACGTATGGCGAAAATGTTCGCCTCAAAACCAGCTGTTCGGGCATCTGCTCGGTGCGCAAACTCACCGCCTTCGTCCGCGAATTTACGGTTCAGCTCAAGGCCAAAGCATCGTACACATTTACCTCAGAGTTTGAAGTCTATTATTGAACCCAAATCCGCACAGATGTTGACGCTCTGAGTGCCACGGATCTTGGTGCGGCACCATCGTCATGTGGGAGATCGGTTTATCCGTCCCGTGATCCTTCGCGACCCTCCGTTGACTTGAGATAGTACGCCAGCCCAAACAGTAAAATCGCCACCCCAGCGATCAGCAGGACGGCGTACTTGATCTTGTCCGGGCTCATGATGGCAAATTTGAACACCAGCATCAACGACTCGATCGAGAGGGCGATGATGATCGAGCCAAGGAAGCGGATCATGGTGCGGTGGATATCCTTGCTCTGTCCGAGATGATGCCCGAGCACCTCCTCCTCAAAAATCGTCTTGACCAAATCAAAAATCGCCAACGCCAAAGTGATGAGGATCGTCGCTTCAAACATTTGTTTGATCTCAAGCTCCTGGATCGAAATGCCGTGGGAGATGACCTTGAGCATCCCATGAAAAAAGAGCAAAAACGCCACCGAGAAGAGTGCCGCTGAGAAAAGCCCGTAGGAGAGCTTGGTCATCCGATGAAAAAACGATTCCATCGATGTCGGCTGTGCGATCTCTACCACATCGTGCAACGCCACATCGACGCACACGACGTACCGCAAGCCCTTCCGGTCATCGTAGACCGGATACGATGCTGTGACGATCAAGTCGTTGCTTGCGCGGGAGGGGTAGGGGTTGGTGAGGATACACCGCTTCTCCCGTGCCGCCCGATAGTAGAATGCCCGTGCACTGCGATTGATCCCTTCCCCTTTGCGTCGGGAGGCTTTCTCCGAGAGGCTGTCGATCACCTGCACCCCCTTGCCATCGAGGATGTACATCGACTGAAACTTCGGGAGCTCCTTTTTGATGTTTTTCAACCCTCTCGTGATGATCTCCAGTGAGGGGTCTGGCAATTGATTGGGGATGGAACGCTGAAGAAGGTAGCAAAAATAGGCACGCGCCTTGGTGCGAATATCGTAGTATTGTTGTATCTCTTTTGGGATCATGTACGCCTCCTAATTCTCTCCGCATTATAGCACAGTAAAGCAACCATACCGTACAATATCACCACAAAACAAAAGGAACCCCCATGTCCCACATCACACACTCTTCACTCTTCACTATTCACTATTCACGTCTTCATGAGGAGAAATCCTCATGAAGACGATCCACGCCCCCGCCAAAGTCAACATCTTCCTCAAAATCACCGGTCACAAGGACGGCTACCACACCCTCTCCTCCCGCTTCATGCGCGTCGATGACCTCTACGATACGATCGCGTTCGTCCCCTGCGAGTGCGACACGTTTACTCTCGAGGGATTCGACGATGTCCCGCTGGAGTCCAACACCATCTACAAAGCCTACACAGCGCTCAATGAGCACACCGGTGATCTCGATATCCTCGAGTTTTTTCACCACCACAAAGTCGTCGTCACCAAGCGCATCCCCACACAGGCCGGCCTCGGTGGCGGCAGCTCCGATGCCGGAGCGTTCATGCGCCTCGTGCATGAGGTGTGCAACCTCAAGATCTCCATCGACCGGCTGGCCGACATCGGCAGCACGGTGGGGTCGGATGTCCCGTTCTTCGTCTACGACTACCCCAGCGCCAACGTCAAGGGCTTTGGCGAAATCGTCCTGCCGTTTGAGGAGCCACCCCTCCCCCTCGAGCTCCTC
>WFMQ01000118.1 GCA_015488995.1 Nitratifractor sp.
CATGCGAGCCAGCACCACCAAGATGATGACCGCTCCGATCAGGATCTTGATGATGTTGAGAAAGAGATTGAAAAACTCTCTGCGTACTTTTTCTTGACGGTTGATTCGGATGGAGAGGGAGGCATAGAGGAAAAATTTTGCCACTTCGTAAGCCCACCAGGCGATCAACAAGGTGTTGAGCACGCTGAAGAGGAACTCAACCTGATCCTCCTGGATAAATAACACCACAATCGCACGGATAAACACGAGGTAGATCCAGTAGCGCAGGGGGCGCACCAGCTTCTCATAGCGATAAAAAAGGAGCCGATAGAATAGATGCCTGCGCTGCAGGTACAGGTGGAGCTTGATCGTCGTCCGCAAGGGGTATCGCAGGATCAGACGCACCAGAGCCAACACCAGCGCCAACGCCAATGCCACCAAAAGATGCCCCGGTGTCGTGTGCAACGTGACAACAAAATGGAGCAACCCTTCTGGTAATTGCTGGTTGATGTAAGCGATCAAATGTTCCATGATGGGATTGTATCCAAAGGGTGCTAACGAAGGGGACACTTCTCCTACACCCTCACCCGCGCCTCCAGGGCCCTCCCCAACGACATCATGTCAATGTTTTCCAACTCCACTCCCGTCGGAACCCCTTGAGCGATCTTGGTAAAGAGGAGATTACGGCCCGAGAGTTTCTCCTCGATGTAGAGGATCATCGTGTCGGTGGCGATGCTGGGTGGGAAAGCGAAGATCACCTCTTCGACCCCTTGGGTCTGATGCAGCAGATGCTCCTCGTCCATATCTTCGAGGCGTGAAATGACGTAGTAGACCCCATTGTACTGGCCGCTCTCCTCGACGCTGAAGATGTCTTTGGCACTCTGGACGACGCAGAGCTGGGTACGATCACGGCTGGTATCGGCGCAAATGGAACAGAGTTCATCTTCGCTCATATTGTGGCAATAGAGACACTTATGGATGGAGTTGACCCCATCTTCAATCGCATGTGCCAGCTTCACACCGCTGAAACCGTCCACCATCGCAATGTGATACGCCAATCGGATGGCACTCTTCTTCCCAATACCGGGCAAAGCATTGAACGCTTCGACAAGATTTTCAAAGGGTTCAATCTTGTAGCGTTTCATTTCAGGAAACCGCTAAAGTTATGCGCCATTCTCGGTGTGCAATTGCACACCCTACGCGCACTAAACGTTTTCGCATAAAAATATACTGAAATTCCTCATTCCTAATTCTCATAGTCCACCACTTTCGTATAGTCCGCCACCGATTGGATAAACGCGATGACCTTCATATGTACCGGATGGGTCGCGTAAGCTTCGAGCCCCTCTCGATCATCAAAACGCGCCGTCAACGCCAGATCCATGGCACGCTCTTTGTCGGCAAAGTTGATCCCGACCTCGATGGAACGGAGGCTCTCGACCTCTCCCATCATCGCTTCGATGCGTCGTTTGGCCTCGAAGGCATTTTCAATTTTGTTCTCCGGTTTAAAGGCGATGAAGACAATGTGAGTGACCATAAAATATCCTTGGTAAATTTGGGCTAATTATACTACAAATATGGTAGAATTCGCGAAAATTCTACCAAAGCGAGTGCCAACATGAAATCGATGGATTATTACGAAATATTGCAAATCAACCGTGATGCAAGCGGTGCCGAGATCAAAAAGGCGTACCGCAAGCTGGCCATCCAATACCACCCCGACAAAAATCCCGGAGATGCCGAGGCCGAGGAGACGTTTAAATACATCAACGAAGCCTACGAAATCCTCAGCAATGACGAGAAGCGTCAGCTCTACGACCGCTACGGCAAAGAGGGCCTCGAGCGTCAAGGCGGGGGCTTCCACGCCAACAGCATGGACGATGTCATGGACATCTTCAACTCCATGTTCGGGGGCGGATTTGGTGGGGGGGCTCAACGACGACGCGACCCCGCAGCCAAATACGCGCTGGACTTTGAGATCGAATTACGTCTGAGTTTCCAGGAGGCGATTTTCGGAGTCAAAAAAGAGATCCCTATCACCTACAAAATCCCATGCGAAGCGTGCAACGGTACCGGAGCTGAGGGGGGTGAGATGACCACCTGTGCCACCTGTGGCGGCCAAGGACAAGTGGTGATGCGCCAAGGGTTTATGACCTTTGCCCAAGAGTGCCCCCACTGCCACGGTGCGGGACAAACCGCCGCCAGTGCCTGCTCCAGCTGTCAAGGGGACGGGTATGCGACGCAGGAGCAGACCGTCACCATCGACATCCCCGCCGGTGTCGATACCGGCAACCGACTCCGGGCACAAGGCTACGGCAACGAAGACCAACATGGCCGACGGGGCGATCTCTACATCACCTTTTTTGTCGAGGAGGATGAGCATTTCGTCCGTGAGGGGAATGACATCTTCATCGAAGTACCGGTCTTTTTCACCCAGTGTGTCCTCGGGCAGACCATCACGATCCCCTCACCTGTCTCTTATACACATCTCCGAGCC
>WFMQ01000119.1 GCA_015488995.1 Nitratifractor sp.
GATGGAGGGTGGAGAAGTGATCGTGGGGTACGACGAGGCACAGACGCTCATCGGTCACCATCACTAAGCCTCAGCCCAAATCCGTAAATAGTAAAAAGCATTAGCCGCGCATGTTTTTCAAAACCGATACCCCACCGAGAGATCCACGGCGGGGGTGATCGTGCGGGTCGTCAGGCTCATGATGGGGTGGATGTACATCGTCGCACCCAGCGTCCAGTGTCCAGTCTCATAACTGATGCCAAACGTGGGCATCGCCGGTGCGGGGAGTTTGAAGTCTTTGATCACATCGGTGCGCATCGTGATCGGGGCGATCAATCCGACATGATAGTCCAGCGATGTGCCATGATAGGTGGCACTGGCACGTAGGAGTTTGATATCGAATGGATCATTGCCGTACTGACCGAAAAGCGTCTGATACACCAGCCCGAATTCCCATTTCGGTGAATAGCGGTAGTCCAGTCCCACCGTCAAATCCTTGATGAACGGTGTCAGGCTGGTGTGGGCTTTGGGGATGCCCCCTTCGGTGATCACAACACGTGAGGTGAGATCCGAGTGGAGATGTTTGAGAGTGATGCCCAATGTCAGATCGTCATTGAGACGGTACTTGGCACCCAGATCAATGGAGGTCGCTCTGGCTGTAATATCCGCAGAAACCCGACCCACCGACCGGGGGCGGTACCCGGTAAAGACCGTATGGCACCGCACCCGCCCCACCGAGGCTCCGACACTCAGATGGGGCAGGCGATCCCATCGCAGCCCGAGACCGATCCGATAGTCGTTGGTCTTTGAGCGGAGATCACCATCAAACCCTCCCGGCAACCCTGGAAGCGCCACCTGGACAAACATCGTCTCCATCTCTTTGTCTTTGAATTTCCCTTTGGCGGTAAAGTGCGCCCGGGGCAAGTACGAGACCCCCAGCACACTGTGCACCCCCCATCGCGCATCTGTCGGGAGGACAAACGCCGCTCCGAGAAACCCCACGTGCGCCAATGCGCGGTGGAACTGGCCGGTCATGGCAATGGCGTTGTGCTCCAGATCGGCCAAGCCCGCCGGATTCCAGTAGAGAGAGTAGACACCGTTGTCAGCCGCCACCACCGCCCCGGCTCGGGCGATCGGCGTCGCCCCGACCCCCATCAGCAGGTCACTCCCCTCGGCTGCAAATTCACGGGCATGGATGGCGGAGCTTCCGCTCCAGAGCGTCAACGCAAAAAGAAACAACCATCGCATAGGGCACCTTCAGCGAGTAAAATCATGGGTGTATTATACCCTAAAATGCAGCATGCCAACATGGAAATAATGTGGACACTATCATGCGTTTTATGCTACAATGTATCCATTCAATTGCAAAGGTTTTTCATGAATGAAGCACGAGTATTGGACGGGTACAGTTACGAAGACTTTTTGGAGATTGATCGCTCGACCCAAGAGCGGGTCGAGCTGATCTTTGGTGATATCTATATGATGGCAGGAGCGAGTGCTTTGCATCAAGATATTGTGGGGAGTATTTTTTTCTCCTTAAAAAGCATGAGCAAGGAGAAGCAGAAGTGCCCGCCAAGGATCGCCCCGTTTGATCTGAAATTGAGCGTCGATGGTGTGCTCAATGTCGTCCAGCCCGATGTGATGCTGTTTTGCGAAGAAGAGAAACCGTGTGCGATTTTTGAAGTCTTGTCGCCATCAACAGCCCTCAAGGACAAAACGGTCAAGAAAGAGCTCTATGAGCAGAGTGGCATTTTGGAGTATTTTTTGGTCAACACCGAGTACAAAGTGATCGACAAGTTCACCTTGGTTGATGGCCGCTACGAGTATGCCGGTGCTTTCGGCGATGAAGACCAATTACCAATCGCTTGCCTGGATGGAGACATCGTACTTGACGAGGTTTTCGAGAGCTAACCGTCTGTCAATACCGGACAATCTCCCCCTCCAGCGTCTTGAGAAACGCCACCACCTCATCGATCTGCTTGGGGGTAAATTCATCCCCGATCTGATATTTGCTCATGATTCGTACCACTTCCTCAAGTTTCTTCTCGTTACCGTTGTGAAAGTAGGGAGCGGTACGGGTGATGTTGCGCAGGATGGGGACACGAAAGTCCTGCTGATCGAAACGCCCGAGGAAGCCACCGGTGTTGGGGAAAGGAAACGGACTCTTTTTGAGCTTGGGGTCGGGGGAGAAAATAAGCCCAATGTACTCCGACCAGTAGCGGCGCACGGGAAAATGCTGGATACTCTGACCGCCTACGCTCATCCCGACGTGGCACCCTTTGCACCCCTTGTCGATGAAGAGGGTCAGACCCCGCTTGGCCTTGGGGCTGATGGCGGTGTCGTTGCCGTCAAGAAAATCATCAAACGCCCCCCGTGTCAGCAGCGTCCGCTCATAGGCACCGATCGCCTGCCGAACATGTGTGAAGGTGATGTTTTCATCGCCAAATACTTGACCAAAAGCCTTCCGAAGACTCGCATCGGCATTGAGCCGATTCTCCACCTCCGCCGGGGTCATGTTCATCTCAAAGGGTGCCTGCACTGGGCCACCGGCTTGCTCCTCTACGTCCTTGGCTCTCCCATCCCAAAACTGATATTTGGCCAGAGCGGCATTGAGGACGGTGGGGGAGTTGAGATGGTGAGGGTTGGCGCGACCGTGGTAGCCGATCGCCGTGGGGCGGTTGTCATCGCCCCCTTCGGTGAGGATGTGGCAGGAGGCGCAGTTGAGGGTTTTGTCACGGGAGAGACGGGTGTCGAAGAACAACTGTTTCCCCAGTGCGATTTTCTCGCGCGTCATGGGATTGTTTGGGGTGTCCACCACCTTGAGCAACCCTTCATACGTCGTCGGCACCGACGCCAATCCCGAGCCCAACGCCAACTGGCGCAACGCCGTGTCACTGTAATGCCGCATCGGCTTCTCGGGCATCATGAGCGGCAATCCAGCCAACAAAAGAACCCACAGAGTAGCCTGAACCAGTGGGTGAAAGAAAAATGTGCGCATCATGAACCCCTTTACCAAATAACAATAAACCCATTGTAGTCAAAACAGCACGATCGGGTCAAGGTCTTTTGGTCACAAACGGGATTTTTTCTTGGCAGGAATGGGTGAACTGCTTCCCTTACGCCCGCAACCCTTCATTCAACATCATTTTGATCAATGACTGATACGGAACGTCCATACTGTTTGCCTTGACTTTCAGGGCATCGATCATATCCACCGGCAGGCGGATAGAGATACTCCGCGTTGTTTTTTTCAGATTGGGGAAGCGTGCGGCTCGGGATTTGGTCATATCGAAATATTCCGTCGCATCATGCGATTCCCAAAAGAACCGCTCTTCGTTTGCGTCTTTAAAGGTAGGGATTGTTTTTGTTGTTTTCATAGAATGTTCTCTCCTTTTTCGTCATTTCACGAGCTGAAATTACCCGAATATGATTATCCCGCGTGGTAAAGACTACCATAATCTTGACCCCGTCATCATATACAATAATTATTAGATAAAAATTAAATCAAGGGAATTTTGCTAAATCCTAACCTACTTCAACTCCCGAGGATAAATCCCATACGCCGCATGAAATAATCGGCTGAAATGCCCCTGGTGGCGGTACCCGACGCGGCGGGCGACTTCGCCGATGCTGAGGCGCTCTTGGCGCAGGAGGATGTTGGCTTCTTCCATGCGCAGGTGCTGGATGTAGCCGTAGATCGTGGTTTTGTAGGTGTGTTTGAATGCTTTTTTGAGTTTGCTGGCGTTGGTGGCGCAACGGTGGGCGAGGGTCTCGATGGTCGGGGGATCGGCAAATTCCCTCTCGAGGATCTTCCGCGCCCGGTCGGCGATCTCGGAGAGTTCGGTTGCCTGCTCAGTGGGGAGAAGCTCCAGCCGCCCCAGCCGGTGTAGCATCAGCTCCACCACCCGGTGCTCGCCTCTGAGTGAGCGCATCGACCCTTCTGTACTGCCGGTAATCTTGTCGATCAGATAGAGGCTCAGGGCATCGAGGGGTTCTACACCGACAGCGTGGAGTGTTCCTTGGGATTCCATCCAGCCGTAGAGCCGCTCGATCGCCCCCTCTTCACTGGGGTTTAGATAGCGTTTTAGGAAAAAGTCCGCGACAAAGAGGCAAAAACCCTCCATCGCCTCAAACCGTATCTCCCAATCCTGCCGCCGAGACGTGAGCAGACCGATCTGCCCCGCCCCGATACGACTCAGCTCCTGATCCCCCTGCACCCACCGCACCGACCCCGATCGGACAAACACCAGCATCACCATCCGATCGTAGTAGTGCATCGGGAGCATCGCTCGGACAGGGGAAGGGGTATCGAGGTACACGAGGCCGTTGGAGACATCGACCCGATGGAGCCCAGAGGCGAGCACACTCTCCCGACATCGTGCCAGATCGGCTCCGAAGAAGAAACTCTCCATCACCCCTCCTCCAGTCCGTAATACTCCCGCACCCGCCGCTCAAAATCCTCATCACTCAGCTCTCGGCGCATCGGGATAAAACGGGCAGCCTTGTCTCCCGCTGTCACTCGTGCGGGAAACGTATCATCTGCAAGTATCCGATGGATCAGCTCGGCTACTTCCTGGGGGTCATTGCCGCCGTTAATTTGATCGACGATCGTGGGTGCCAGCGTCTCCACCGTCTCGCGGTACGGAGAATCCTTGGCAAATGTTCGGGGATTGAGCACGAGATTGTCCCGGGCAAACTGCGTGTCGAAAAACCCCGGCATCACCGAATGCACCCGTATCCCAAAAGGGTGGAGCTCGTGTCGGAGCGAATCGGTCACCCCCTCAAGGGCGTATTTGCTGGCATTGTACAGGGTCAGGAGCGGCAAGCCTACTTTGCCGAGAAATGAGCTGATGTTGACGATCACGCCGCTGCGGCGTTGGCGCATCTGCGGGATCACCACCTGCGCGACGCGGAGTGCCCCGAAGACATTGACATCAAACTGCGCGTACATCTGCACCTCATCCATCTCTTCGATCGTACTCACCAGCCCGTAGCCGGCGTTGTTGATCAAGGCATCGATCGGGTCGCACCCTTCCAAAGCTTTGGCGATGCTATCGGCATCGGTCACATCAAGGTACAGAGGGGTGAGGGCATCGGAAGCAATCGCGGCCAATGTTTCCGGCGTGCGGCTGCCAGCATAGACCCGGTATCCTTGTTCGGAGAGATAGCGGGCGGTAGCATACCCCATCCCGCTGCTGCTGCCGGTGATGAGGACGGTACCCTGAGGTGTCGCCATGTCCGTCACAATCCCAGTACTTTTTGGATCGAGGTTAGCGTGTGATCGGTATAGCCATACATCGGGGGGCGCACCATCCGTTCGTCCCGAGGATCGACCCAAAACAGGGTCGGGAACTGTGTGGTGAAGTAGAGTTCATTGGGGTAGTGCCGCCAGCGATCGTGGGTGACAATGACGTTGATAGACTGACGGTTGAGGCGACGGACGATCATAGGATTGCGGGATAGATCCCGGATGAGGGCCTTGCACGCAGGGCATCGGGGCTCGACGACGACCACGAGCATACGTCTGTCCGATGTGTTGGCCGCATGAAGCGCCTGATCGTACGATCCCCACCAGTGGATCGACTCCGCTGGAAGCGAAAGGGACAAGAACAAAAAGAGAATCAACAGTCGCATGCAGAACGATACCCGAATGCCCGTCTGGCAATGTTGACGCACCTCAAGAGCGCATCATCCTCCATACATCAGATTGGGCAACCAGAGTGAAATCTGCGGGATGTACGTCACCAGAAGCAAACCGACCAAAATCGCCATGCTCCACGGCAGTGAATAGACGATCACATCCTTGAGACTCACCCCGGTGATGCCGCTGGTGACAAACAGGTTGAGCCCCACTGGCGGGGTGATCATTCCCAGCTCCATGTTGATGGTCATAATGATCCCGAAATGGATCGGATCGATCCCAAGTGAACGGGCAACGGGGAGAAGCAGCGGCACCATGATCATGATGATGGCACTCGGCTCCATGAAATCCCCGGCAAAAAAGAGGAGGATGTTGACCAGCAGGAGGAACATCATCGGCCCCACATGGGCATCGGTGAGTGCCTGGGTGATCATCTGCGGGACATTCTCCAATGTGAGGAAATGGGCGAAGAGCATCGCATTGGCGATGATAAACATGATCATCGCCGAGGTTTTGGCCGCTTCGAGGAAGATCGTGTAGAGGTTGCGCCAGGCGATGTCACGATAGATGAACATCGAGACAAAAAACGCCCACACCGCCGCCACGGCCGCCGCTTCGGTCGGGGTGAAGATCCCGCCATAGATCCCGCCGATGACGATGACGATGGTCATGAGTGCCCAAGAGGCATCCCCCATCTTTTTCAGCCGGGTACGGAAGGGCTCAGGCTCGGTACGGGTAAAGCCGAGCCGACGAGCACCGACGTAGGTGACCAGCATCATGAAAATCCCGATCATAATCCCGGGGATCACTCCAGCCATGAAGAGCTTGCCGATGCTCTCTTCGGCGGTGACACCGTAGACGATCATGACGATCGAGGGGGGGATGAGAATCCCGAGACTCCCCGCCGTCGAGACGGTGCCGATGGCGTAGCGTTTGGGGTAGCCCGCCTGCTCGATGGCACCAAACATGATCGAGCCAATCGCCACGACTGTCGCCGGAGATGAGCCGCTGACGGCGGCAAAAATAATACTCGCAAAGATCGCCGCCATCGGCAGACCACCGGGGAGGTGCCCCACGATCGACTGGGCGAAATCGATGATCCGTCGGGCACTCGATCCTTTGGAGAGGAGGCTGCCGGCGAGGATAAACATCGGGATCGCCATGAGGGAATAACTGTCAATCTTCTCAAAAATCATCGAAGAGATCTCGATGGGAGAGATGGGGGTGAAGATCACCAGAGAGAGAAACGTCGAAGCCCCGAGGGCTATCGCGATCGGAGCCCCAATGAGCAGTAGGAGGGCAAACAGGCCAAACAGGGCAACGACACTCACAGCATCCCTCCTGTCCGCTTCTCCACTTCACGCAGCAGCTCTTCGGGCGCGGAAGCTTCCATCTCGGCGAGGATCATCTCCGCCTCACTCTCGGTACGCACCTCCTCAGCCGGGGTGCGGAGGATGTACACGATCTTCTCCGCCACCCGGTACGCCGCAAAGGCAAACGCCACCGGAATCACCGACTCGGGGATCCACATCGGAATCTCCAAATCGATCGACATCTCATCGCTAAACGCCACGAGGTACTGATAACCATAATACGAGACCGCAGCGAGAAAGACAAAGGTAATGAGGTGGGAGAGAAGCATCAAAGCTTTGGCGACTTTGGGGGGGACTTTGTCGAGCAAGACCGAGACGGAGATATGAGCATCCACCTTGAAACAGTATGCTGCTCCGAAGAAGGTGCTCCACAAAAAGAGATAAATGGTCAACTCCGATGCCCAGGTGAGTGAACTGTTGAACACATACCGGGCGATGACGTTGTAAAACGCCAGTGCCACCCCGGCAGCGATGCCAAAGGCGGCGATGGATTGGTTGATGAAGCCGATGGTTTTGCCGATGGGGATAAAGATCCGCTTCATCACGGGCTCCTTACTTGACGTTCTGTGCGGCGTCGATCAGATCTTTACCGATCACTTTTGGGTCATAGAACTTGGGGTAGATAGTGCTCATGACCTTTTTCCACTCGGCGCGTTGCTCGGGGGTGAGGACGGTGATGGCAAGCTTCTTGGTCTTGTCGGCGTACTCTTGGATCTTGGCAAACTGCGATTTGTCAAGCTCGACGGCAAGCTCACGCTCTTTGGCGGTGGCTTCTTTCATCGCTTGCTTGACATCTGCCTGAAGATCGGCCGGGAGCGAATCCCAGAATTTCTTGCTCATGACGACGAGGTAGCCGAGGTAGCCGTGGTTGCTCACGGTCATGTATTTCTGTACCTCATAGAATTTTTTGGTGTAAATGTTCGAGTTGGTGTTTTCCTCTCCGTCGATGACCCCCTGCTGAAGGGCGGAGTAGACTTCGGAGAACGGCATCATTTGGGGGTTGGCATCGACAGCCTTGAACTGCGCTTCGAGCACTTTGGAGCTCATGATACGAAACTTGAGTCCTTTGGCATCCATCGGATGAACCAGAGGACGCTTGTTGTCGGTAAACTGCTTGAATGCATTGTCCCAGAAACTCAGTGCCACGTAGCCCTTGGCGGTGACCATGTCTTTGAGCTTCTGGCCGACGGCACTGTCCTGGACTTTGTGGAGCTGATCGATGTCTTTGAACAGGAACGGGAGGTCAAAGAGTGCCAGCTGCGGGACAAACTTACCAAACTTGGAGAACGACGGGCATGCCATCTGTACCGAGTTGAGCTTGATCGCTTTGAGGACGGCCTTGTCTTTGTAAAGCTGTGAGTTGGGGTAGATCTGTACATCGATCTTCCCCTTACTCAGGGCTTCGAGACGCTTCTCGAAGAAGAGGGCGGCTTGCCCTTTGGGGGTGTTTTCGCTCACGACGTGTGAGAACTTGAGGACGTAGTCTGCCGCCACGGCAGAGACACTCATTGCAGCGACCAGCCCAGCGGCCAGGATCATTTTTTTCATGCTTCACTCCTTGGGGTATTGTGGTGGCTTCAAGTATAACCTACTTCTCATAAATTATGACCCTTTTATGGAACAAAGTTGTGAAAATGTTTTAATGGGAGGGTAAAAATGGCTCAATCACCCTCACCTCCACTCGGACCATCATGACAATCATAACAGCTGACTCTGTGCCCTTTTGCAAAGGTTTTGATCCCATCCTCTACGCTGAATTTTCTGTCGCTCCACGTTTTGGAGAGTGCACTTCCTCGGTAATCGCTTCCATGACACGCCTTGCATTGGCTTGGGTTGTGTTCGGCTGTACGTTTATGTTCCTTGACCCAATACTGCCCGACGGTGTGCATCCCATGTGGCCCCTCGTTTGTGGTAGCAGGTACGGTGGCATGACAGGCTGAACACTCTCCGACAAAGCCACTATGCCCTTGTAGACTTTCTGCAAGGAGATTGTCTGCCTTGTGGGCGGGGTAAATAGCATGGGTACTGCCATGACACGCTTCGCACTGTAGTTTCCCATGCCCTTGGCTGAATCGATACAGGCTGACTCCAGCCATGGGAGTATTTGCGTTGGTGGCAAAGCGTTGATCGGCCCAGCTTTTTAATGTTCCATTTGTGTAGACAGCAGTCGTCTCGGCTGTACCATCATGGTGGCACGCTTGACAGTTGGGTTCATCCAGCCAACCTTTTCGTGCAGAGCTTCCTACATTGCTCATGGTTCCGTGACAGCTTTGGCATTGAATTTGACTGTTACCACTGCTATCGTTCACATCTCCCATGGCACCCCTCAGACATTTTGTGGCCTCTCCTGGGTGGCATGCGTAGCAGGAGTTTCTATTGTGTGAGCTATCCATGGATAGATTAGTTTGTGGGTCATTTACGGTCGCGTGTAAGCCGTGAATGGCTTGCGTTAATGGTGTGACTCCCGCTACACCCGTCCCGGGCAAAGCATTTGATTGATGGCAACTTGCGCACAAGATGGGTGTACCACTATTGACGGTCGCTTCTAAACCCGTTTTACTATAGTTGTAATCTTTCGTTTGCAAACGGGCAAAATTATCTTTGACTGCATTTGGAAATTTCTCGTCATGCAGTTTTAAGATATTTAATTTAAAATCTTTCTCTGGGTCTGTCTGGTTGACCCATCCACCGTTTGGCTTTGCCTTGGGTGCAGGGGAACCGCTTGCGTGGCATCTTTTACAATCCATCTCATCACTGATGGGGAGGACGACCTTCGCCTCTGCCAATACGTTACCCGTACTATCTTTTGCCGTCACTTTAACCAACGGATAATAGTTTTTGCTCCCATCATCGTTGTAGGGTGTCAGCGGGATCCCTTCGGCTTCCCACCATTTTTGTGTCGCATTGAATGTAAGGGTATGGGGGGTTGCAGATGGATTTTTGTTGCCGGTTAATCCGACGTTTGGCTGGAGGTTTGAGCCGGGGAAAAGTTTCGTACTGAAGTCCCAGAAATTTGTTTTGCTTGCACTGTCCGTATTGGTTTTGCCGTCCGTACCCGTGACAGACTCATACGTGACCGTGACACCACTCTCGATGAGTTTTCCATGTTTATCTTTCAGTTGTGCGTGCAGGTTATTGTAGGGCGGGAGGATTGAAAATACGGAGTAGTCATTCCCATCCACACAGTGCATCCCCAGATCATTCCACGCCAAGAGGCTATAGGGGTACGTAGAGGTGGGGGGAGGGGTAAGGTCTTTGGAGGGGGTATCCCCCTCGCAACCGTTCAAGATAAACAGTGCCATAAAAAAAGTGAGGGCAGGTTTCATGTTTTTCTCCTTCGTTGAGAATCGTGCGTGGAGAATCGTGCGTGATCCTGACCGCACTCTTTGTTGGAATCTGTCTGCAACAGCGTTGTGGCTGCTGCACTGTCCCTTTAGTTATGCTCACCTTTCTCGTCCTCATTCCCCTCTGCGTTTGCCGGGGTTTTTGGATCTTTCAGTGTCGAGACATAGTGTGCGATGGCATCAAGTTCTGCCAGACTGAACTTGGCAACCTGCGCTTGCATAATCTTGTCTCCATGCCCACTCTTGAATTCTTTCAAATCTTTAATGACATCGTCATACCCATTATTGGCAATCACCTCTGAACGCCCCAGTGCCTGTTTCTCTGCTTTTTGCCCATGGCAACTTGCGCAGGTATTGTTGTAGAGAGCCTTGGCATCTATGCTGCCTGCAAATCCTACGTGTGTCCATACAACAGCCAGTGCCGCAACGGTAACAACTCTTTTCATCTGTGTCTCCTTTTTTTGTAATGACAGTGCGAAGTATAACCGACCAAAATGAAGCAAAAATGAAGAAGACTACCATGAGACTATAAAGGTACTTCCTTCCCCTATTTGGGACGTAATCGCTATCGTCGCGTCCAAAAGTTCAATCGCCTCTTTCACGATGCTCAACCCCAGTCCAAAGCTTTTGTTGTCATAGTGTTCCACCTTGAAAAAGCGCTCCGTCACCCTCTCTATATCCTCATGTGCAATCCCAATACCCCAATCCTGTACCGCAAAAAGTATGGTATCATTTTCGACCGATACCGAGACAGCAATGGGGGAGTTGCTGTGAGAATATTTGATGGCATTTTCTACGATATTTTTCATGATGGTATGTACCAGCTGTTTGTTGGATCGCTTCGAAGCTTTTTCAAACGTTTTCAGGTCAAGCGAGACCCCTTTTGACTGCGCCAACGGTTCCAACTCTTCTAACACATTGAGTAGAATGGAATTAAAGTCGCACATCTCCAAGCGTTGATGCATCTCCTGCTTGGAGTATCGGGAGAGTATGAGCAATGTATTGACGATGGATTCCAACTGCACTATTTGCTTCGTGAGCCGAACCATCGCCTCTTGATAATAGGTGCTTTCCCGCTCCATATTTTGAGCCAATTCGATTTCACTTTTCATGATAGCTATAGGTGTTTTGAGCTCGTGAGCGATCGTATCGTTGGTCCTTTTCAATCGGGAAACACCGCTATGCAGTCGTTGGATCATCTCATTAAAACTGTCACGTAAGCGTGCGATCTCATCCTGATATTTTGTCGTTGCCAATGTGCCATTGAGGTTGTGGATGTTGACGCGCTTTGCATCCATATTCAGCTGATTGATTGGCGTAAGAATGGCATCGATTATGCTGTTTGTCATAAGAAGGAGGGCGATAAATATCAGGAGAAATATGATCAAAAGTGTGATCAGAATGTGTTCCAACATCTCATCGACCTTGAAGGTCTGTACAATAAAAAAATTATTTTTTGCTTCCACAGGAGATCGCAAATAGGCCTCCGCATCCACAAAAGGAAACCATGGCATGCAAAACGACTCTTGTGTAAGGTGTGGATGCCTGAAGTTTTTGCTTGCAAACCGTTCGTGACCGTTTTCGTATAGTGCAAAGGGATACGAGAGGGTTCTTAAATCCTTTTTCTTATTGGCATACTCCTCTATCTTCTCCGCCTGATTAAAGAGCCTCTCTTTGACTATCAGTGCATTGTTTTGCCAAAACAAGCTATAGAAAACAGAGCCGAGGATGAACAAAATGAGTGCAATGATGGTGCCAAATTTTACGAGAAGCCTCTTTTTGAAACTCCTATATTTCAATTTTATACCCCAATCCTTTGAAGCTTTTTATGAACCCTTTTCCCAGCTTTTTTCGCAAGTTATATATATTGACCTGCACAGCATTGCTTCTCGGCACTTCATCCACCCATAGAGTATCTTCTATGGTCAACTTAGAGAGGTAGCTACCTCTGTTTTTTATAAGTAGTAGTAAAAATTCATACTCTTTTGCGGTTAAATTTATAGTTTTGTTGGCTTTTTTAACCAATTTGGTCTTTAAGTCGATCTCAATATTACCTATGTCAATACTATTGGAACCACCGTTTGTAGCTCTCCGGTCAAGGGCTTCAACCCGAGCTATTAACTCTTTGAAGTTAAATGGTTTTGCCAAGTAATCATCTGCCCCCCAACCCAGACCCTCTATCTTGTCATCGATCTCCGATTTGGCCGTGAGCATAATGACCGGTGTTGTTATGGATTTTTTACGCATTGCCTTCAGGGTTTCCAATCCATCTAAATTGGGCATCATCCAATCCAGCACAATGACATCGAAATGTTCCAATTCAAGCATATAGAGTCCCTCTTCCCCATCTTCAGCTCTCGAGGGTCGATGCCCCGCTTCACGAAAGCCTTGCATCAGAAGCTTTGCCAAATCGTTATCGTCTTCTACTATTAACAACTTCATGGCATCATCTGAGTCAAGGTCTCATCCAAGCATGCACCCCCATCACGATCCCAAAGAGAAGGGGGAGGTGGATAAGGTATATCACCAGCGCATGCCGTCCGAGAAAGGCCAAGAGACCGTTGAAGCGCGTCTGCGCTGAGAAAAAAGGGATGGAGAAGAATGGGCGGTACCCCCCCGTACCGTAGGCACCAATCCCAATCAACACCGCTGCTATCCAGGGGAAAAACCGTGCCAAATCTTCGGTGCGGCTTGGCAGATGGAGCGGATGATAGACGGTGAGGAAAAACTGATGCTGGAGTCCGGTGAGCCAGCCGGTGTACGATCCCCAGAGCACGACCGCAGCTGTCACCCATGCCAGCCACGGCACCCGGACAAACACGAGTCCCACCAACGATGCGACAAAGATGAGGTGAAGGATCCCAAAGAAGACCCAGGCATGGGGTGCCTGGATGTAGGTGGCGATCGTCACGACGACCGAAGCACCCCCGAGAATCATCGCTCGGCGGCGTACCTTGTCCCAGCGGATACGGGGGGTGTGGACGATGCCGAGGCTCACGCCGACACTGATGAGGAAAATCGAAACGATCACGTATCGAAAATAGACCCAAAACGGATCATGGATTACCGAGAAATGCACCAGATGGAAAAAGGCCAAATCGTAGGCGAAGTGGAAGACGATCATCATCACAATCGCCCAGCCCCGGAAGACATCGAGACCGACGAGACGCGCCCTCCGTCCCTCTGTACTATGCGTGGAAGCCATAGAAACTCGGGAAAAGGACGATGGAAGCAAGCACCAGTACCTGCAAGATGATGAAAGGGATCACCCCCTTGTAAATGTCGGTGGTCTTGACCCCAGGAGGGGCGACCCCTTTGAGGTAAAAGAGGCTGAAGCCAAACGGAGGCGTGAGGAACGACGTCTGGAGGTTGAGCGCGATGAGGATCGCAAACCACAAGGGATCGATCCCGATGGTTTGGGAGATTGGCAAGAGGATCGGGACGACGATGTAGGAGATCTCAAAAAAATCGATGAAAAAGCCGAGGAACATAATGAAGCTCATCGAGAGGATCAAAAAGCCCCATTTCTCCCCGGGAAGGTGGGTCATGAAATTCTCGACAATCTCATCGGCACCGCTGTAGATAAACACCATCGAAAACGCCGTCGCGCCGACCAGGATCGCAAACACCATCGCGGTGGTTTTGACCGTCTCAAGGGAGGCTTCTTTGAGCATGGTATAGCCGAGTTTGCGGTACATCAATGCCAAAATCACACTCCCCAAGGCTCCGAGTGATGCGGACTCGGTCGGGGTAGCAATCCCAGCAAAGATGGAGCCGAGCACCAGCACAATCAGCGTGAGGGGGGGGATGATGGCGAGCAGAGCCTTGCGGACGCTGGCACCGTATTTGATCCCCTCCTCGGGCTTGAGTGCCGGTGCCACATCGGGCTTGAGAAACGCCACCACAAGAATGTAGACAATGTACACCCCTACCAGTATGAGACCGGGCATGATGGCCGCCTTGAACAGATCCCCGACGGGGAGCTGAAACACATCCGCCAGGACGATCAGGACGATGGAGGGGGGGATGATCTGCCCCAGCGTCCCCGAGGCACAGATGGTGCCCGTCGCCAGTGGCTTGGAGTAGCCGTGTCGCAGCATGATGGGCAGAGAGATCACCCCCATGGCCACCACCGAAGCCCCCACCACGCCCGTCGAAGCCGCCAGCAGTGCCCCGATCAGCACCGTCGAGATCGCCAGTCCGCCCCGCACCTTACCAAAGAGTGTCCCCATGCTCTCAAGGAGCCGTTCGGCCAGTTCGGACTTTTGCAACACAATCCCCATGAAGATAAACAGCGGTACGGCCATCAAGATTTTGTTGGTCATGATCGAATAGATACGGAAGGGCATCATGCTGAACATCGAGAGGAATTCACCCCACCAATCTGCCAGCGTCACACCCCCGTCTGGCAGCAATTCAAACCAAGCCGCCAAACCACCGAAATACAAAGCGACCGCCCCAAAGGTGAAAGCGACCGGAAATCCGATCACCAGCATCACCAGTGCCGCACCAAACATGATCAACCCAATCATTCCATCACCTCCGTCTCCGGCGCAGGAAGCGGTGCCTCATGCCCACGCAGGATGTTCAGGTTGTGCAGCAGAAAATCCGCCGCACAGAAGATCAAAAATACAAACGCCAACGGGATCTGAGCTTTGATGATCCAGCGATAGGGAAGCCCACCGGGATCTTCACTGATCTCATGGGTTGTGTAAGAATCCATGACAAAATCCCACGATCCATTGATCACCAGCAGGGCAAGAGGCAGGAGGAAAAAGAGGGTTCCCAGGACATTGATCCATGCCTGTTTGCGAGGGCTGAGGCGATCGTACACAAAATCCACCCGCACATGGGCGTTGTGCCGCAGAGCGTATCCGGTGCCGTAGAGCATGATGACGGCAAACGTATGCCACTCCAGTTCCTGCATGGCAATGGAACTGTCGTGAAACACATACCGCATCATGACATCAAACGCCACATTGAGAATCAACACGAGCAAAAGCACACCGGTGACATAGCCGACGGC
>WFMQ01000120.1 GCA_015488995.1 Nitratifractor sp.
CAGCGTCAGATGTGTATAAGAGACAGTCATGGCACCGTTTCTGCTGATACTGGGCTTTTGGCTCAGCCGGCAGGTACACGCTGGGGCAGCCACCAAGGCGACGATCGTCATCCCGTGGTTTGCGGTCGCTTTCATCGCCGTAGCGGGCTTCAACTCTCTCGGATTACTCCCCGGCACCGTCGTCACTACGATCAATCACCTCGACACGTTTGCCCTGACCATGGCGATGACGGCACTCGGGATGGAGACGCGGATGGAGAAGTTCAAAGGGGTCGGGATGAAGCCGATTTATCTGGCATTGATTCTCTTCGGATGGCTGATGGTCGGAGGGTATCAAATGGCGAAGATGTTGGGGTAAGGGGGCATCAATCCCCCTTAGGCCGCTCCAATCGCATGCTCTAAAAACACCCCCAATACAATCAACAGGCTGACCCCCGCAGCCTGAGTATAGAGTTTGTTGGCAGAGAGAAACACGAGCATGAGGGTCGCGACGAGCATCGTACTGATGTCAAAGAGATACTGCGTCGGATCGAGAGTGAGGGGATGGGCGAGGGCAGCGGCTCCGAGTGCGATGGAGATGTTGGCCATGTTGGAGCCGATGATGTTGCCGATGGCCATGTCGGCTTTGCCTTTGCGGGCGGCGACGATGGAGACGACCAGCTCGGGCATCGAGGTGCCCATGGCGATCATCACCACCCCGATGATCCACTCACTCACCCCCATCATCCGTGCCAATCCACTGGCACTCTCGACGAGGTAATCGGCTCCGACAATGACGGTGACGAATCCCACGAGGAGCATCCCCCCGGTGCGGAGCCAGGCAAAGGGGGCGTCGTCATCCACTGCCTCCGACTCCTCGACCTCCTCAGTGAGGATCTCGCGTCCGTTGCGAATGAGAAAAAGCAGATACGCCCCCATCAACCCAATAAGCATCAGCCCGTCAAAGCGGGAAATCACCCCATCGAGGATCATCAGGATGAAGATAAAGACGGGAAACAGTGCCCAGCTACTGTCCTTGGCAAAAAAATCCCGGTGAGGGGTGATGGTGCGGGCGATGAGGAAGACGAGACCCAGTACAAGGGTGATGTTGAGGATATTGGAGCCGATGATGTTGGAGAGGGAGATCGCGGGGTGGCCGGCGAGGCTGGCACTCACTGAAGCCGCCATCTCCGGCAGGCTGGTGCCCAGTGCGATGAGGGTGGCTCCGATGAAGTATTCGGAGAGACCGAAGTGCTTGGCGATCCGCTCACTCTGGGCGATGAGAACATCGGCACCCCAGATCAAGACCGCCAATGAAATCAGAAAGATCATTACGGTACTCATATTGCCTCCTCTGTCCGGACGATGAGGCTCTGCGGCAGGCTAAAATCATTCAAGATCGTGTGCTCGATCTCCCGCATCTGCCCATCGTCGGTCTCATGGTCGTACCCCATCAGATGGAGTAGACCGTGGACGAAGAGGAGGGCGATCTCCTCTTGGATGGTGTGACCCAGTTCGGCAGCTTTGGCCTCGGCATGATCGAGTGAGAGGACGATCGTCCCCAGCGGGAGGTGCTCATGATCCCCTTCGAGGGGAAAGCTGAGGACATCGGTGGCTTTGTCGATCTGACGATGGGTACGGTTGAGCGCTTGTATCGCGGTATCGTCGCAGAGGATCAGTTCGATCTCCCGCTGTGTGCGGGTGTCGGCGATGGCTTGGAGCAGGGCGGTGTCGAGGTTGAATTTGGTGTTGTTTTCCATCATAATCATGGTGATAGTTTACCCAAAATCGGGTAAGATTAGGTGAAGAATCTGGTCATTAGACAAAAGAAGCTGCAAAAGAAAGTGCCATTCAAGGAGCAGGGGCTTTAGCCCCGTTTGAGATACCATAATTTTGCGTTGCATTGTACGGGACTGAAGTCCCTGCTCCAAACGTTTGTACCGGATATTTTATGACAAGGAATAACCATGAACAAAAAAGCCGTCTGCATCATTTCTGGAGGGATGGACAGTGCGCTGGCTGCGACACTGGCAGCGCAGGAAGGGTATGAAGTGATCGCCGTCCATTTCAACTACGGGCAACGTACCGAAACACGAGAGCTGGCATCCTTCCGTCTCATCACCGAAGACATTGGAGCGGTGGAACGCTACGAGATCGACTTACCGTTTTTCGGTCAGATCGGGGCTTCAGCGTTGACAGATCCCTCGATCGAAGTGCCTGTTGAGGGAGTCGAGCCGGGTGTGCCGGTGACCTATGTCCCGTTTCGCAACGGGATTTTCCTCTCGATCGCCTCTGCGATCGCCGAGAAGCACGGTGCCCAAGCCCTTTTCATCGGAGTAGTGGAGGAAGACAGCAGTGGATACCCCGACTGCCGTGAGAGCTACATCGAGGCGATGGAGCATGCGGTCAATCTCGGCACGCGCGATGAGACGCAGGTGGTGATTCGCATGCCGCTGGTGCACCTAAGCAAAGCCCAAATCGTCTCCAAAGCCTTGGAGGTGGGTGTTAATCTTGGGCATACGTGGAGCTGTTACCAAAATGAAGACGAAGCGTGTGGCGTGTGTGACAGTTGTCGATTGCGGTTGAAAGGGTTTGCCGAAGCGGGGGCGGTCGATCCAATCGCGTATGCAGGGTAGAGGGTAGCCTTTTAGATGGCAACTTTTCCGGGGCTTGGACGACCGTCCAACAAACGCGCCAACGTCACTTCGTAGTGGGACTGAGGTCCCGTCTCCAATCCCCAATCTCCAATTACCAATCACCAATATACAGTGAATTGCACACCCTACTGCTTCTTTTCGTCGATGGCTTGTTGGTATTGGGTGCGCAGACCGGGTTTGGCTTCTTCGGGGGTGACGAGGGGGCAGGCGGCACGTCCGGCATCCCATCCGCTTCGGTACGCTTCTGAGCTTTTGGAGAGGGCATAATCTCGACGGAAGTACCCCTCGCCGGTACGGCATCCGTCGATGGTACCCTCTTTGTACTGGGGGGAGACATTGAGCCCAAAGTTATGACCTTTGTAGCAAAAATAGCCTGCTTTGACTGCGCTCGGAGAGCAGCCTATCACGGTGCCGCACCCTGAGAGTGTGACGATCAAGAGGGGGGTCGATACGGTATAGAGTGCTGCACGCAGATACTTCATTTAGATGGTTTCCCTATTTTTTTGGATATGATTTTATCACAGGTGGCTTAAACCATGTTACAACGATGCATAGTGGGAGTGAAAATGGCAACGGATTTTCAGCGACGGGTATGGGAAGCATTGCGGCGGATTCCACGTGGACGGGTGACGACGTATGGGGAGATCGCTCGGTATCTCGGTACCGGTGCCGTGCGGGCTGTCGGAACCGCTGTCGGGAAAAACCCCGATGCGCCAGCGGTGCCGTGCCATCGGGTGGTACGGGGTGATGGGACGATCGGGCAGTACAGCGGCGGAGAGGGTGTACCGACCAAAATCGCACTACTGCATGCAGAAGGGGTGCGTGTGGCAAAGGGGCGGGTGGTTGCTTTCGAAGAGCGGTTGTGGCATTACCCTTCGCAATCGACGACCAGCCCTTCGGGGAGTTGATCTTCTTGACCCGGGAAAATGCTCTCGACGGTGAGTTCAGGATGGATCAGTTCGCGGAGCTTGCGCTGGGCGACCATTTTGGTCGTCAGACTGCTCATGGAGCATCCGTTGCAGCTGCCGGCCAGCTCGATCCAGGCGGTGCCGTCCTTGACACCGAGATAGCGCATGGTTCCATTGTGGGAGGAGACGTAAGCTTCTACGCCGGGGAGGAAGTTTTGGATCGCGACACAGAGGTCGTCGTCGCTAAAAGGCATCATGGTTTTTCCTTCAAAATTTTTGGAAAATATAGCCAAAGAGCCTTAATAGCTAATTAATTAAGAGGGGGAATCGGTGCGGTGTGTCAGTTGTCATGCTTTTTCGGTCGATGTGGTCTGCTCCAAATGCGCCAAGCGATTGTTGCGGCCGACGATCTCCCGCCGCAGGGTGGGAAGCCTCGAAGTGGTGAGTCTGTTTCACTATTCGGTAATCGAGCCGTTTCTCCTGACCAAGCACACGCCGCTGGGGCATCGGATCTATCGTTACCTCGGGCGGCACTATCTGGCACCGTTTGTGGAGACGTACCGGCAGCAAGAGGGCGCATCTTTTGGCGTAATCGGAATCGATGAACATGTCGGGCACGGCTACGCCCACACCGCACTCTTGACTCGGGCAATCCGCCACCCCGATATCCCCGTGATCCACGGAGCACTCCTCGCAGGCAACCGGGTCAACTATGCCGGCAAAACCCTCCAGTATCGCCTCGATCACCCGCGAGATTTTCGCTACACCGGCCCTGCCAACGGTACGGTAGTGTTGGTGGATGACATCATCACGACGGGGATCACACTGCACGAAGCGATGGAGGCGATGCGCTTGGCAGGCGTAGAGGTGGCGTTTGCATTGACATTGGCGGATGCACGGTATTGATCATGATAGGCTCCGCAATTTCACTCAAGTCTCTTCAACCATTATTGTGGTATGATGTCCTGACTCAAAAGAGAACATATTATAAAAAAATCTTACAATGCTGTAAGCAAGGAGGTTCAATGCAGGCAGCTCTCTACTCCATCCGTAAAGGTATCGTGATGGGTGCACTCAGTCTCGTGATGACGGGAGGTACCCTCTCGGCACTTGAGATCACCACTCAGACGCAGGCCGTGGCACTGGCTGGCAAGACACGTATGCTCCCGATGCGGATGCTCAAAAACTACGCCATGATCGGGATGAAACTCCATCACGGTGACCCCACCAAAGAGATGCACGAGACGGTCGCAGAGTACGATACGATCATCACGGCTCTTGAGGCATACATCAAAGACCCCGCCGCCAAGTCTAAGCTTGATCTTCAAAAAGCCGCATGGCAGCAGATCAAACCTATGTTGGCTCAGCCACCGGTGAAGGCAAAGGCTTTGGCTTTTGCGAAGTCACTCGAGGCGTTGAGCCACGATGGGGATGTTACGGTCAAGAGCATGACCAAAGGATCCGATCTCAAAGCGATTGGGATGGCGGCACGTATCCGCGCTGTCTCTCAGTTCTTGGGGGCTGCCTACATGTTCAAGACATGGGGGGTCGCTGTCCCGGGCCGTCTCTTATCCACAGGGATGCACATGTTTCGTGCATCCCTCGATGCGGTAGAGCACGCCTCTGAAACATCAGCTGAGGGGAAGAGGCTGGCAAAAAAGATTGAAAAAACATATCTGTTTTTCAAAGTGATGAACGATGACAATAATACCTTTGTCCCCAGCTTGGTGCACAGGAGAACGGATCGCTTGCTCGAGGATGCTCAGCATCTCGTCGATACCTATCTGAAAAAACAGTAACATACCGCTAAGGAGTAAGGAATAACATGATGAAACAGACACTGCAAAGAGTGAGAATGGGTGCGACGATGTGGGTCGCGGTAGGAGCCATGGTGATGGCGGCACATGCGGGGGGGACTGCCACACATGCGTCCACGGCAAAAGCCTCGGCACACACAGCGATCAAAGGCAATCCCGGGGATGACCCCCTTCTGCTCAAGATGATCAAGACCGCGATGCGATCGGCGGTCATGGTCGAGCTGATAGCCAAGAACTATCTCTATGCCGGCAACGACATCGCCACCACCAAAGCCAAAGATGCCATGCGCAAAGAGTTCAAACAGTTTGAAGCGGATCAGAAGACACTGGCTAACGCTTTATCCGATCCCAAAAGTAAGAATTTGATGACGTTTATCCAGATGAACGTCGATGATCTCAAAGACTTGACACAGCGTCCCTACGGACTCGACCACGCGCAAGAGGTGGTCGATCTGGGCGAAGCGATCTCAGAGGGTGAGCGGAAGCTGGCGGCAAATTTCCGAAAAAAACTGAGCAGAGATTACCCCGTCGGGAAAGAGTTCCGCTACGATATCGCTCAGATCGGCAAATACTACATGGCGTATCAAGCGGGGATCAAAGATGACAACACCGTGCGTCAGATGAAAAAAGAGGTCGGAGAGTTTGATGAGAAGATTCATGAGCTCACAACGTACCCCAAGAACACCGTGGAGATGAGTCAAGCCATCAATCGGATGGACAAACTGTGGGACATCGTCAAGCAGTTCTATCTCGATATCAAAGAGGGTGGCTTGCCCATCATCGTCTACCAAACGACGAACAAATTGGACAAAGAGGTGGTCTCCTACTCGAACATGATGCTAAAAACCATCAAGAACTAATCACTACTAAGGGAAGTCTATGAAACGAATCATTGCTGCGCTCTTCCTCACGACAGGAATGCTGACGACGGTGCATGCCGCCGTACGGGGGGATGTCAAGGTGCTTGAAGCGGCTGGCGTGATCAAATACCGGATCAACGACTTGGCCAAAAACTATCTCCTCTACGTCCAATTTCCCTATAAGCAGGAGCTCAAAGGGGTACTGAAAAGCGATCTCGAAGCCCTCAACCAAAGCTTCAAAGAGATTGCCCTGACGACCAAAGATCCCAAGACAAAAGGGATGCTCACATTTTTTGCGTATCAAAAGACGCGGATTGAGGAGATCGTCCTCTCCCATACTCAGCCCAAAGATACCCAGATCGCCAAAGAGATCCTCGACATCAGTGACAGCTACGACGAGGGAGCCGATGCCATAGCCCGTCACCATCAGTACCCCTTCACCGATGCAGAGAAAATGTTTCATCTCACCCGTACGATGGCACAGCACCTTCAGATCATCGTCAAGTATTATCTCGCGTATCGGATCGATCAAAAAGATCCTCAAATTCTCAAAAAACTCCACACGATGATTGATCGTTTCACCGCAGAATTGTCGCAAGCACAAGCATTCCCCTATCCCGATCCTGATGTGAGACGTACCCGGGAGCGTCTCACCAATACTTGGCAAGTGCTCCTCCCCTATCTCACCAGCGCACGTCCCCAGCAAGAGGTTCCCATGTTTGTCTCTGCTGCTGCAACGCACCTCAATGATCTGTTGACAGATCTGAGTATCTATCACAGCAAAAACCAATAAGGAGATGCGATGAAGTCAAAAATATTTTTTACGCTTATCGCCATGGTCTTGATGGGAGTCACTGGATGGTTGGGCTATCTGACGTACCATGAGTTTGATGACTACCGCTCCGCCCAAACCAGCAGCCGCTCCCTCCATGAGATGCGAGATCTGAAGCAAATGAGTGCCGCACTCAGGCATGAACAGACCCTCAGCGGCGTGTATCGGGGAAAGGATGGCAAGCAGTTTGCGCAGGCACTTCACCGTGCACGTGCTGAGAGCGATCGAGCTCTTGAGCGATTGCTCTCGACCGTCCAGCATGAGGGGACGCAGTATGCTCAGATGCTCGCCCCACTCAAAAAGAGTCTCACCTATGTCCGATCGACTGTAGATGCACTCAGCGGTCAGTATGCCAACACCATCGGACGAAGTTTTGATGGTGAAATGTATCCGGCACTTTTGGCCGCGATGGGGCGCTACAGCCGCTCCTTTCACACGGCATCGCTCCGAGACGAAAGCCAAGCCGTCACATCGCTCTTTCGGAGTGCGTTGGCTCTGAATGGGGAGGGGAGTTTCCTGGGGTATCTTGTCGGGCGTACCCACCATCCACTCAGCGCGGACGATGTGCGTGACTGGGACCGACTCATGCAAAAGGAGTTTACCCCCGATCTCACCCATATCCCGGATCTCAAGCTCCTCAATACCCTCAAGACCCTTCATGCAAACATTCAGAAAAAAGATGCCGTCGGACGGATACGAGGTCTCATCATAGAGCATGCCAACGATGGGGCATTTCCGATCAAGGTGACCGAGGTTACGAAAACATTTGACCGCCATACAGGACTGGAATCCCAAGCCATCGAGATGATCATGCGTGACATGGTCTCCCGAGCAAACACGCTCCTCACCTCCACCCAGACACGTTTGATTCAGTACGGGGTGGGTCTCGTGATGACCCTCTTGGGTCTCCTACTGCTGCTGCGCGTGACAAGCACCTCCTATCGTGAGCGGCGTGCCCTTGAGAAGACACTCGAAGAGATGGTGACGGACTTTCCCCCAGAGCAGCAGGCAGAGCTTCAGACGATCCTCAAAAAATCAGATACCCTCGCGATCTATCGTTTCCTTGCCGATACGACACGCGAAGCCCACGAAGCCCGGGCGCAAGCGATCGAAGCCGAAAAAGCCAAAGACCTCTTCCTCGCCAACATGTCCCATGAGATCCGAACACCGCTCAACGGCATCTTGGGGTTCACGCAACTTCTCGAAATGAGTGATCTCGATGAGGAGCAACAGAGCCATGTCAATATCATCCAGAGCAGCTCAAACAACCTCCTGACGATTGTCAACAGTATCCTTGATCTCTCAAAAATACGCGCCAATAAGGTGGAACTCGAAGCGATCCCCTTCAACCCCGTCGATGTATTTGGGGACGCAATCGAGCCGCTGGAAGTGCTGGCATCGGACAAGAAGATACGGTATTGTTCCTTTATCGATCCTCGGCTCCATGCGTTGGTCGGCGACCCGACCCGCTTGCGCCAAGTCTTGACCAATTTGATCGGTAATGCGATGAAATTCACCCGATCAGGTGGGGAAGTGCGTGTGGTCATCGAACAGATAGATGAGAAGGGCGATGATCAGGTGCACGTACGTTTCAGCGTCACCGACACCGGGATCGGGATTACACCCGAGCAGAAGCAGAAGATCTTTGATGCCTTTTCGCAGGCCGACAGCTCGACGACCCGTGAGTTTGGCGGGACGGGGCTCGGATTGGCGATCACCAGTGACATCGTCAAGCAGATGGGCGGGACGCTTGACGTGGAGAGTGAATTGGACAAAGGGTCGGAATTTTTCTTTGTCTTGCCGCTCAAAAAGGTGCCGGGGCATGAGCCATTTACTCCCCCTTATCCTGAGAAAAAGATCGCCTATTATTGTTCCAAGGAGAGCAGCGACGGTACGTGTGGACTGTGGACGATGCGTTACCTTGAGACGCTGACACCCCACGCGACACAAATTGGTGCGCTCACACATGACGTGGCCAAAAAGTTCGATATTATTTTTCTCGACTATTCTCTTGCGGAAGTCCGAAATCGCATTCAGGAGATTTTCACCTTCGATACCAAGATTGTCTTGCTGGGATACCACTCATACAAATCGGAGATCGATACCCTCATCCGGGACAATGTCGCGATCATCTATCGCCCCTTGATGTATGGCAAGATGCTCCAAGCGATGGGACGCTTTTATGGGGATACTGGGCGCACAGAGGATGCACAATCCGATCGTGAAGAGAACTCACTCACGGGTCTGCGCATACTGGTAGCCGAAGATAATACCATCAACCAAAACCTCATCCTCGCGGTCTTGAACAATTTGGATGTGGATGTGACCATGGTCGAAAACGGCAAACGTGCACTCGAAATGCGTCAAAAAGAGGACTACGATTTGATCTTCATGGATATCCAAATGCCGGTCATGGGAGGGATCGATGCCACCAAAGCCATCCTCGAATATGAAGAGCGTGAGGGGGGTACCCATGTCCCCATCATCGCGCTGACGGCCAATGCCCTGCAAGGGGATCGTGAGAAATACATGCGTGTCGGGATGGATGATTATGTCTCCAAGCCCATCGTGCTCGATGAGATACGCACTGTCATCGAAAACCATTGTCAGATAGAGACCCGACCGATGGGAGCGGAGGTGACTTCTGTCCCCTCCCCCACGACACATGCGGACACCACTGCCTCCACCCCTGTGGTCGCCGACGAAGCGGTATCGGACCCCGCCCATCTGCACCCTGATACCCCCTCGCCAGAGGTGACCGTGGTGGAGGAGGGTGATGTCTTACTCTATTGTCGCTCGCGCTTGATCCAGAGCATTCACACGCGTGCCTTGGAACCCCAAGGGTATGCGGTAGATGTCGTCGAGGATGAAGGGGAATTTTTTGATGCTTTTGAGTCCAAGGTGTACCGGTATGTCCTCCTCGATGCCCAGCTTATCCCCACGGACAATTGCTCCTTGACCCATGCGATTGAGGAGAGCGGTGCTGTCCCCTTGGTGTATGCCCTTGCCAAAGAGCATACGTGCTACGGTCACGTCGGGAGCTATGCCAAGATTGAGGAGCTCAAAGCGATCCTCACACCGTGATGCCGCCCAAAACACCGTGGCGATTCCCGCTCGATCCTGGGATCGTCTACATGCTCCTCGCCTCCCTGAGTTTCGCCTTCATGGGGGGATTTGCCAAGGTGCTCAGTCAGAGCCTCCCCCCGCTCGAGGTGACCTTTTTTCGCAACGTATTTGGGGTGATCTTTGTCGTGGCATCGTTGGGGAAGTACCCTCTGAAGCAAACAGGGGGCAAGCCGTGGCTCCTCCTCTTCCGGGGGACGATCGGGTTCTTGGCTCTGCTGGCGTATTTCTACGATTTTGCCCACATACCGCTCGCCAATGCTGTCACGTACAACAAAACCTCCCCCATCTTCGTGGCAATCTTTGCCTACCTCTTCCTCGGAGAGCGGCTCTCCCGCACGGGATGGCTGGCGATCGGTGTGGGGTTTGTCGGGATCGTATTGATCGCGCAGCCTGCGGGGATCGACTTCGGCAAGTACGATCTGCTGGGGATCTTTTCGGGGATCGGTGCGGCACTGGCGTACACCTCGATCCGGGAGTTGCGTCGCTACTACGATACCCGAGCGATCGTCCTGAGCTTCATGGGGGTCGGGACACTCGGCCCCGTAGTGCTGATGATGCTTAGTGAGTACATCCATCCCCCGGAGTTGGATTTTTTGCTGGCACGATTCGTGATGCCCACCGGTACCCTGTGGCTCTATGCCCTGGCAGTCGGCACCTTTGCCACCGTCTCCCAGCTCTTGATGACCAAGGCATACGAGCACACCCAAGCCGGGATCGTCGGGACGGTGAGCTACTCCAACATTGTCTTTGCCGTGGCGATCGGTGTGTTCCTCGGCGATCCGTTCCCCGATCTTTGGACAGCTCTTGGGATGGTGCTGGTGATTGGATCGGGATTGATGGTGGCGATGAAACGCAATATGCTATAATCGTAGAGCACTTATCACAATCAACGAGGTATGCGATGGATAATACGAAAAAATTTTTACTCCACATAGAAGAAGCGGGTGTTCATGTCAAGAGGCTTCAAGATACGCTGCCCATTCTCAAAAAAATGTACCCGTTAAACAAAGGAGATTTTGCTTTCCTTTCGCCAGATGAACAAGATAAATTGGATGTGCTTTCCTTTCGATTCGCCAAACTTCAGGATCTGCTCGGTACCAAGATTTTCAGAGAGTATCTTTCGGCTATGCACTATCCAGTCGAAGATAAAAACTTCTTGGAACTTTTAAAAGAATTGGACAAAGAGAAGATCGTAGATATGGATCTCTGGAGTGAATTTAGAGGTGTGAGAAATAGTATCTCCCACGATTATCCTTCTGAAGAGGATGAAAAGGCAGATGCGATAAATTACCTCGTAGAACACATAGAGCAGCTTATTGAAATCACTGAAAAGATAAGGAAAAGCTTTGAGGCTATCGCGTCGTGAGATAAACATCATAAAAGAGAGGATACACAAGGTCTTTGGTGATGCGACTGTCTATCTGTTTGGTAGTCGTGTCGATGATGCGAAGCGCGGGGGGGATATCGATCTTTATATTATTCCGAAGTTGCCCAATAGGCTCTTCACGAAGAAGCTACGACTCAAGACCGAATTGGAAGACCTACTCTACAAGCCAGTTGATATCGTCGTTGCTACCAACCAAGAGAGGCTGATTGAGCAAGAGGCGCGGAGAGGAATCGAAATATAGGAGCTTGACGCGAGATAAGGGTGCACGAAAGTATGTTGCGCATACTCTATGTGTATCGACGGTCGCGGATGCAAACCTTTTTTCGCTACAATCCTCACAAAAAACAGGACAAGACATGGCAAAGCGTGGCATCCTCCTCCTCAATATGGGCGGTCCCAATACCCTCGACGAAGTGGGGCTTTTTCTCCGCAACATGTTTGCCGATCCGGCGATCCTCCCGATGCGCCCGTGGCTGCGCAGGATGATCGGCAACCGCATCGTCAAGAGACGCTTGGCGGAAGCACAAGAGAATTATCGACACCTTGGTGGCAAATCCCCTTTGAGTGCCATTACGGATGCACTGACGGTCAAGGTGGAGGCGTTGACGGGCTTGCCGACCCTCCCAGCGATGCGGTATGTCCCGATGTTTGCGGCTGAGAGTTTGCAGATCATGCGGGAGCAGGGGGTTGAGGAGATTGCCTGCTTCCCGATGTATCCCCACTATTCGACCACGACGACGGCATCCTCGTGGCAGGATGTGCAGGCACAGTGTGCACAGATGGGGTATGCGCCGTCTCTTCGATTGATGGATCCCTATTATGATGACCCCGCCTACATCGAGATCTTGGTCGACCGGATCGAGAGGGCATCCGAGGGGATCGCGACGGCGGAGTATGCGTTGATCCTCTCTGCCCACGGCTTGCCCCTCTCGATCATCGAGGCGGGAGATCCGTATCGGGAGCAGGTCGAGGCGAGTGTGGTGGCGATCGGGGAGGCTCTCGGGCGAAGAGGCGTACTCTTTGCCTCCATCGAGCTGGCGTATCAGTCCAAAGTGGGCAACGCCGCTTGGCTGGAGCCCAATCTCGCCGACCGCCTCCGTCATCCCACCCGCTTCAAAGTGATGGTTGTGCCGTTGGCATTTACGATTGACAACTCCGAGACCCTTTTTGAGC
>WFMQ01000121.1 GCA_015488995.1 Nitratifractor sp.
CCTTCACACTTCATCACTCTCTTTCACGCCCTTCTAAGTCAAAAGTCTATATACTCAAGTTTCATTAGATACGATGGAATCACACGAGAAGGAAGCGATGTGAAAAAATTTATTTTGGCTTCTGTGCTGGGAGTGTTACCGTTGTTGGGGGCGCTGCCTCCTTCTCTCTATCGCAAGGCTCAAGCCCGGAGTTCGGATGTGATGACGATCGAGGTCAAAAAGGTATTGACGCATCGGACGCGTACACATCGTCGCTTTGTCACGGTACGCGCCAAGGTGTTTGCTGTACGACGCATGTCACGGCGCGTGCAGAGGGGGCGTTGGATTACGATCCGCTATCGTATGCCGCGTCATGCATCCCGTGCACGGTGGGGTGCCGCTCCGACTCCCCGCGTGATACGAGGGCACATGTATCGTGCGTACCTCATGCGTCATCGCTGGATCTATGCACCTGCGGCCGGTGCACGTAGTTTTGTCCCATTGGATACCAGGGGTATGTTTTGAAACGCACGGCTGTACTCAAAAGACTCTTGCTCTTTTGGGCGACTGGATCTCTCCTCTACGGTGCCCCAGTTAGTCTGGAGGAGGCACGCAATGTGGCTCGCAACTGGATGCAGATCCAGACCGGAGCCACCTATCGGATCCAAGAGCATGCTCTGAGTGCCTACTCGCGCAAAGAGGCCGATGCCGCCTCCGCCACCCCTGCTCTCCATCGCCTCATCACCCTTCAGCCCAAAGGGTGGGTGATCGTGGCATCGGATGATGCGGCTACACTGGTACTTGGATACGGCACCTCCCCGATCGATCCCCGCCATTTGCCTCCAGAGTTTGTGCGATGGATGACCCAAGTCGATCACGCGATTCGCACGAAGATCGATACGGCGCATGCGCCCAAAGAGCACCGACTCTCCTCGGCATCTCCCCATCCATCATCGTGGACGCGTTTGAAAAAGCCCCCCTCATCCTTTGTCTCACACACCCCACATGCGTTGTCGGCAGCGTACCCCTACCGTATCCAGCCCCTTCTGTGGCTTGGCGGTACCGAAGAGACTGGCATCCGATGGAGTCAAGGGGAGTACTACAATGCCCAGTGTCCCGTCGACGGAAAAAGCCTCGAAGGGGGACATGCCTTGACGGGGTGCGTTGCGACAGCGATGGGGCAGGTGCTACGCTATTATCGCAAGCCGATCGTCGGGAGCGGCACCTATGGGTACTCGAACAGCGTGGCGAACCATTACCAGCATGATTACGGCTATCAATTTGCCGATTTTGGATCGACAGCATATGCGTGGGATGTCATGCCCACACAGTTGACGGACGCTTCGACTCCTGCAGAGAGGGAAGCGGTCTCCACACTCCTGTATCACCTTGGAGTCTCGGTGGGGATGGATTATGGATACGGTATCGGGAGTGATGGGAGCCAGGATGGAGGATCGCTCGCACTCTATACGGATCCAGAGGGGGGACCTGCAGCCGACACAGCACTCAAGAACTATTTTGGATTTACGACAGTGTGGGCACGCGCTTTTGATTACCGCTATTCGGAATGGAAGCAGAAAATCATCACCTCTCTGCGCAACGGCAATCCCGTGCTGTATGGCGGATCATCTTCCTTCAGTGGGGGACATGCATTTGTGCTTGACGGGTATGCTATGGGTGGGAGAGATGCGTATTTTCACTTCAACTGGGGGTGGAACGGTGAAGCCAACGGTCAATTTACCCTCATGGCTATCACACCAGAGGGAAACAATTTTAGCGATGAGCAACAAGCCCTCTTCTTCGTCCCCGAGACCCATACCGCCGATGACGGCTATGCGGATACTATCGGCGGTGGATGCAGCTACAATCCCCACAACCCAGACATCGATCTCCTGATGCTTCTGATGGTGCTGGCGACAGGGCTCTACCCCTGGTTTCGCACCGTGCGCCGTCCCCGTATGCGGTAAATGCACTGCACAACCTCTTCTCGATGCAGACAGCTGGGTGTCGCCGCCGCGATGGCACCCCTCTGCTGTCTGATCTGGGTCACGGTGCTCCATCAGCCGATCGCCCATCCTTGGTGGTGGGTGACGCAGCCTGATCGTGCCGTGTTGCTTCTGCTCTTTTACCCCCTCATCGAGGAGGTCTCCTTCCGTGGGGTGGTGCAGGGGCTTTTGTTGGAGCATTCGCTGGGGCGCGTACGTATCGGCGTCATCACGTCGGCCAATCTTCTCACGAGTCTTGTTTTTGTGGCGATCCATTTTGTCCACCATCCTCCTCTGTGGGCTCTGGCTGTTTGGATCCCTTCGCTCCTGTTTGGGTATTTTCGTGAAGTGTTTGGGGGGGTGATCCCCAGCATCCTCCTTCATGCATGGTACAACGCTGTTTTTTTTAGCACCGTAGGGCATCCTTGATCCATATCACCCTGTTTTTATCATCTTTTCGGTACTCTCTTGCATCCAATACCCCATGAGGAATATTTATGCTCACAGATGGACACGGTCGCGAGGTCAATTATCTACGCGTTTCGGTGACGGAGCGGTGTAATTTTCGTTGCCAGTATTGCATGCCGGACAAACCCTTCAGCTGGGTACCGCAGGAGAATCTGCTTTCGCTTGAGGATCTGTTTGCTTTTATCAAAGCGGCGATTGATCAAGGGATCACCAAGATCCGCCTCACGGGGGGAGAGCCGCTCCTGCGGGCGGATCTCGATCACCTCATCCGGATGATTCACACGTACGCTCCCGAGAGTGACTTGGCGTTGACGACCAACGGCTATCTGCTTCCCGATGTCGCCCAGAAGCTGGCCGATGCCGGGCTCAAACGTCTCAACATCTCTCTCGATTCCCTCAAGCCGGCCGTCGCCGCCCAAATCGCCCAAAAAAACGTATTGGGCAAAGTCCTCGAGGGGATCGATGCAGCACTCGCAGCCGGTCTGAAAATCAAGATCAACATGGTGCCCCTCAAAGGGATCAATGAAGATGAGATCATCGATGTGATGGAGTATGCCAAAGCGCGGGGCATCGAAATCCGCTTCATTGAGTACATGGAAAATGCCCTTGCCAAGGAGGGGCTCAAAGGATTGCTCGGCAAAGAGATCCTCGAAAAAGTCAAAGCAAAATACACGATCAAAAAGATCGGCCGATCGGGGAGCAGCCCCTCATTTGCCTATGCGCTTGAAGATGGGTACCGTTTTGGTCTGATTGACCCGCACAAGCACGATTTTTGTGAGACCTGCAACCGCATCCGCCTCACCGCCGAAGGGTACCTTATCCCTTGTCTCTATTTTGATGAAGCGATGAGCATCAAAGATGCCGTCGAAGCGGGAGACATCGACGGAGCCGTCACCACCCTCAAAACCGTCCTCGCGGACAAGCCCAAAGAGAACCGCTGGAGTGATGAGGAGAGTGAGACCTCTAGCCGGGCGTTTTATGAGACAGGCGGTTGACCCCAAATTCGTCAATAGAAAAAAGCATTAGCCGCAATCATCGTATCCATGGACTTTACGCACAATCATCGCCGAACCTACGGGTGCGACTTAGAGTGTGCACACACCCCATGAACACGAGCATCACAGCTACTGCAGATTTTCTATTGACGGATTTGGGTTGACTTTTGAGCCCTGCTTGTGCTATAATTCAGGTCAGAAAGGGTCATATTTGTACCACGTAAGTCCTGCAAGGCTAATCCAAAAGCAGGCCGTGGTGCTAATATGACCCTTTTTTCGTTATGGAAATGACAGGAGGGTTCTTGTGCAAGAAAAAATAGCTGTCTTTGTTGATTGGGATAACGTACGGTATCTTTTGCAAAAAATAAAACGAAATAACCGAGACGACATCAACAATTTTGACTTCAATAATCCTTCCCATTTGACCGTACTTTTTCAGTCCTTTCTCGAGAAAGATGAATCGTTTTATCGTATATTTTTTTATACAGCCAAACCACTTACCGATGATGCGATCGAGAAACAATTGAAGAATCGCGATCAAAAGCGTGCTTTCAAGAGCTACATAGCGAAGAGAAAAAGTTCAATTTATGATATTGCAACGGCGTTTTTGGATCGACTGATTCGAGAACCTTATGTTGCTTTGAGATGCGGTATGCTCAAAGTGAGGGGGATCAAAAATGACCGTCCAGAAATCGTACAGAAGCAGGTTGATATGCTGATGGGCTTGGATATTTCTGAAGTGGCCTTCAACAAACATGCACAAAAAGTACTTATTTTTTCAAAAGATACCGACATGAAACCGGCCTTGAAAATGGCACGGATGAATGGGATGGAGGTTCTCGTCGCCAATTTTGATGAAGAGGATTACCTTGCTGATGAGATATTGGCGCATTGTGATGTGGTTCGTAGTCGTTCTTTGAAACAGATCGACCGTAACCTTTCTGAATACAATGTTCTATCTAACTGAACACTTCTTCTCCATTCAGGGTGAAGGCAAATACGCTGGCACGCCATCCTACTTCCTCCGTACGGGGGGATGCAACCTCGGCTGCCCGGGCTTTGGAGCTGCGTACGACGTGGAGGGGGACGTGCGTCGGGGGTGCGATACCTATTTCGCGGTGGACAGTGCCTATGCCACAAACTGGATCAAGGTGAAGCAGAGTGCTCCTCTTCTTGAAAAGCTCCAAAGAGAGTTTGCGACCATCGGGTACCTTCCCGATGTAGTGATTACGGGCGGGGAGCCACTGTTGTACCATGCCGATCAAGCCTTTTATGAGACGGTGGTCTGGCTGGTAGAGCAGGGGATACGGGTGTCGTTTGAGACCAATGGGACGGTGGAGGTGGATTTCGAGAAGTATCCCGCCTATCGCCAGTGTACCTTTGCCCTCTCGGTCAAACTCTCCAACAGCGGGGAGCCTGAGAGCAAGCGGATTGTCCCTGAAGCCTTGCAGGCTATTGCTACATGGACGGCTGAGAGTTTTTTGAAATTCACAATCTCTCATGACCTGATCGAGAGCACGGCCTTGGCTGAGATAGAGGCGATCCGGACTTTGCTCCCCGAGATGCCTATTTATTGCATGCCCGTCGGTGAGAGCCGCGATACGATCTGGCGCAATGATCGCGCCGTATTTCTCTTCTGTATGGCACACAATTTCCGTTACAGCGATCGACTCCACATCCGGGTGTTTGATACGACGCAGGGGGTATAGACATGATTATCCGAAAACTTTTCAAATTTGAAAACGCGCACATCGTCCGCAACTGCTCGACCCGTCGGTGCAGTGAAAATCTCCACGGCCACTCGTACAAGGTCGAAGTCTTGCTCGAATCGGATTATCTCGATCATGGGCAGATGGTGTATGACTTTGGATTGACCAAACTCTACATCAAAGAGCTCATCGACAGTTTCGATCACGGCATCACCCTCTGGAGTGGAGATGAGCTGGAATATTTGGAGGCGATGAAGCGGTTTTCCAAGCGGTGGGTGGTGCTGCCAGTGAGTCCCTCAGCCGAACAGTTCAGTCGGGTGGTCTATCAGATGGTGGAGCGGGTATTGGCGTGCTCCTCGATGCAAAACGGTGAACGCAACGTCCAGCTTCACAGCATCATCGTCCACGAGACCGAAACGGGGTATGCCCAAGGGTTCCGTGAGGATGCGCACAATCCCAACATGGGGACGATACGCTTGGAGGATATCCATTTTTCAGAGCAGGTCCGCACCGAGTGGCGTGACCCAGACCTGTGGGAGAAGCTCCTGCGTCGGGAATCCATCGTCCTGCCCAAAAAAGTATAACGCCCCATTAAACAATCGGAATTGATATTTGGCTATAATGGTCGCTCAAATACACGTAGAAGGAATGCCATGAAAAAGAGTACGATCCTCTCCATCGCGACAGCGGCAATGTTGTTGACCGGATGCAATAACTCAACCGTCAAAGAGACGGCAGAGAAAGCCAGCGAGACGAGCACACAAGCCATCGCTACCGCCAAAGCCAAAGCGACGGCCGCTGCTGAAGCAGCCAAAGCCAAGGCCGAAGCACTCGCCAAGGCGGCCAAAGAGGCCGAAGCCAAAGCGGCGGCCACCGCCAAAGCCAAAGCAACCGCTGCTGCCGAAGCGGCCAAAGCCAAAGCTGATGAAGCGGCGGCCACCGCCAAAGCCAAGGCCGATGCACTTGCCAAGGCGGCCAAAGAGGCCGAAGCCAAAGCGGCGGCTACTGCCAAAGCCAAAGCAACCGCTGCCGCCGAAGCGACCAAAGCCAAAGCCGAAGAGGCGGCCGCTACGGTGAAGGCCAAAGCGGACCACGCAGTAACAGCGGTCAAAGAAAAAGCAGCTGAAGCTGTCGAAGCGACCAAAACCAAATCCGAAGACGTGATCAAGGCCGTCAAAGATAAAACCGCCGAGACGGTGGACGCTGCCACCAAGAAAGTGACCGAAGCGGCCAACGCGGCCAAGGCCACCATCGCTCCGACGACCCCTGCCGTTGCCGTCGTTGCCGATACCGCTCAGGGCAAAGCCCTCTACGCCAAATGTGCCGGATGCCACGGAGCCGATGGCCACACCAAAGCCCTGGGGCAATCCGACCCGATCGCGGGCAAACCGGCCACTGTCATCGCAGGCGATCTGCACGGTTACAAAGCAGGTACCCTGAACCGACACGCCATGGGCAGCGTGATGAAAGGGCAGGCGGCTTCGCTGAGCGATGCCGATATCGCAGCACTCTCTGCTTACATCTCCGCACTGAAATAGACCCATTCAAATCGGAGGAAATTCCTCCGATTATTAATCCCCTCTTAGCCTGTTACGTTATCTCCTTTTTTTTAATGAATACCCCCCTTTAATGATTCACATCAATAATTCCTATGGTACATCACGCTATAATTTGGAGCATCCCTAATACATACAGGAGGTTACAATGGGAATGAATCGACGAGATTTTCTTAAGAGTTCGGCGGCTGTCGCAGCGGCTGGAGCAGTAGGTATCACCGTACCCGCTGAGATCCAGGCTGCAGCAGCCAAAGGTGAAGAAGGGTGGCGCTGGGACAAAGCGGCATGCCGATTTTGTGGAACCGGGTGTGGGATCATGCTCGCGACCAAAGGGGGCCGTATCGTAGCGGTCAAAGGGGATCCGGCCGCTCCGGTCAACCGTGGTTTGAACTGTATCAAAGGATACTTCAACGCTAAGATTATGTACGGTGCCGACCGTCTCAAGACGCCGTTGCTCCGTATGGATGACAAAGGAAACTTTGACAAAAAAGGCAAATTCAAGCCGGTATCATGGAAGCGTGCTTTCGATGAGATGGAAACCAACATCCGAAAAGCACTCAAAGCCAGTGGCCCTGAAGGGGTAGCGGTCTTTGCATCCGGTCAGTACACCGTCATGGAAGGGTACGCAGCCCAGAAGATGATGAAAGCGGGCTTCCGCTCCAACGCCATCGACCCCAACGCACGTCACTGTATGGCATCGGCTGTTGTCGGCTTCTATCAAACGTTTGGTATTGATGAGCCGTCCGGTTGCTACGATGACATCGAATTGACCGACACCGTCGTCAGCTGGGGATCCAACATGGCTGAGATGCACCCGATCCTCTGGTCACGCGTCACCGACCGCAAGCTCACCGATCCTGAGCGCGTCAAAGTCGTCAACATCACGACCTACCGCACCCGGAGCTCCGATCTGGCGGACTTCGAGATCATCTTCACCCCGCAGACCGACCTGGCACTGTGGAACTACATCGCCCGTGAAATCGTCATGCGTGATGAGAAAGAGAAGATCATCGACTGGGAATTCGTCAAGAAGCACATGGTCTTTGCTGTTGGTCCCGTCAACATCGGTTATGGTTTGCGCCGCAAAGGTGAAAAATCCTTGACACCGGTCAACTCCGATGGCAGTGCCGGAAAATATTCAGCAAAAGAGATGGAGACGATCAACCACGAGATGGCAAAAAAAGTCTCGGCGGATGAAGCACCCGCACTCGCACCGTATGGTTACAAAGAGGGCGATGTGATGAAAAACACTGGCGGTACCCTCAAGCACTGGGAAATCAGTTTTGACGAGTACAAGAAGTCCCTTGAGCCCTTCACCCTCGATTACGTTGCCAAGATCGCCAAAGGGGATCCCAACGAAGACATCGATGCGTTCAAGAAAAAGCTTCAGATGCTTGCCGATCTCTACATCGAGAAAGGGCGTAAAGTCGTCTCCTTCTGGACCATGGGAATGAATCAGCACACCCGGGGTACGTGGGTCAACACCCTCAGCTACAACGTCCACTTCATGCTCAACAAGCAAGCCAAGCCTGGCTCAGGCGCCTTCTCGCTCACCGGTCAACCCTCGGCCTGCGGTACCGCACGTGAAGTCGGTACATTCTGCCACCGTCTGCCGGCTGACTTGATGGTCAAGAACCCCAAGCACCGCGCCATCGCTGAGAAAAAATGGCACATCCCTGCCGGTACCCTCAACGGCGTCGGTAAGCAGCACATCATGGCGATCCACCGCCAGATCGAGGATGGATTAATCAAATTCGCCTGGGTCAACGTCTGTAACGCCTATCAAGACAGTGCGAGTGCCAATCACTGGATCAAAGCGGCGCGTGAGATGGACAACTTCATCGTCACCTCCGACGGCTATCCCGGTATCTCTGCCAAGGTCTCTGACCTCGTCCTCCCTTCGGCGATGATCTATGAGAAGTGGGGAGCGTATGGTAACGCCGAGCGTCGTACCCAGCATTGGCGTCAGCAGGTACTCCCAGTCGGTGACGCGATGAGCGACACATGGCAATGGGTCGAGCTCTCCAAACGCTTCACCGTCAAAGACCTCTGGGGTGAGTACGCTCCGAGTGGCCCACGCAAGAAGCCTCTCCCCAATGTCATCGAAGAAGCCAAGAAAATGGGTTACAAAGAAGATACGACGATGTTCGATATCCTTTTCGCCAATGAGCGGGCCAAGGCTTATAAAATTGACATGAACAGCTTCCCGCAAAAGGGATACGACAACTCTGAGTGTAATGGCGATGCCCGTAATGTCAAGGGAAGCGATGGTGAAGTCTTCAAAGGCTATGGCTTCATGATCCACCAGTACCTCTTTGAAGAGTATGCCAGCTTCGGACGCGGACACGGTCACGACCTCGCCGACTTCGTCACCTACCACAAGGTGCGTGGACTCAAGTGGCCGGTTGTCAACGGCAAAGAGACCCAGTGGCGCTTCAACTGTAAGTACGATCCGTACGCCGCCAAAGCCAACCCCGGCGGGGACTTCGCCTTCTACGGTCCGTTGGCCAAAGCGTTGATGCAGGGTGACCTCACAGGGGTCAAAGATAAGAAGAAAAAGCCACTGCCCAATAAGGCGAAGATCTTTGCCCGCCCCTACATGGATCCCCCAGAGAAGCCGGATGCCAACTACGACACCTGGCTCTGTACCGGTCGTGTCCTTGAGCACTGGCACAGTGGTACAATGACCATGCGTGTCCCTGAGCTCTTCCGTGCGGTACCTGAGGCTCTCTGCTACATGCACCCCAAAGATGCCAAAGCCAAGGGTGTCAAGCGTGGCGACCTCGTGTGGGTCGAATCCCGCCGTGGCAAAGTCAAAGCCCGTGTCGAAACGCATGGCCGTAACCGCCCAGCACAGGGATTGGTCTTCGTCCCTTGGTTTGATGAGAAAGTCTTCATCAACAAAGTGTGCCTCGATGCGACCTGCCCAATGTCCAAGCAGACCGACTACAAAAAGTGTGCGGTCAAAGTGACCAAAGCGTAAACCGATACGGTGAAGAAGGAAAAGACTATGAGCACCCACACAAAGCCTGAAATCACGGCGCGACGACGGTTCTTTACCAGTGCGGCGCACCACACAGGCTTGGGATTGCTCGGTGGACTGCTGTGGGCGGGATATGCGGACAAGGCACGCTCGAGTGTGCTGACGCTACGCCCGCCCGCTGCGCTCCCTGAAGCTGACTTTTTGCGCACGTGCATCAAGTGTGGTCTTTGCGCCGAAGCGTGCCGCAACCGCGACAGCAACATCGACAAAGAGACGGGCAAGCCCCGTCCCGAGACGCTCAAGATGGCCAAGGCCAGCACCGCTGGCGTGACGGTGGGTACACCGTATTTCGTCGCACGGGATGTCCCGTGCTATATGTGTGATGACATCCCATGTGTGCCGGCATGCCCGACGGGTGCGCTGGACGAAGCCTCGGTGACCAACGACGAGGGCGAGCTGGACTTTCGCAAGATGGATATGGGATTGGCGACGGTCGATACCAACTCCTGCATCGCCTTCTGGGGGCTCCAGTGCGACCTGTGCTATCGTGCGTGTCCTCTGATGGATGAAGCGATCAAGCTCCACTACACTCGCAATCCCCGGACGGGCAAACACGCCTTCCTCGAGCCGGTGGTGGATATGAATGTCTGCACCGGATGCGGCTTGTGTGAAAAAGCCTGCCCGACCGAAAAAGCGGCGATTTTCGTCCTCCCGCGTGAAGTGGCACTCGGACGACCCGGTGACCACTACGTCAAAGGGTGGGACAAAAAAGATCAGCAGCGGGTCGGCGAACGCAAAATGGATACGATCATCACGCACGACAAGCGCAGTGAGAAAAAAGCGACCGACTACCTCAACGACGGAGTGAGCTATGAGTAATATGAAATACCTCATCCTCCGCCGGATCACACAGATCGGTCTGCTGGTACTCTATTTTGGTGCCCACGCTTACGGATGGAAAATGCTCTCCGGGACGATCTCGAGCTCTTCGGTGCTCGGGAAAATTCCCCTGAGCGATCCGTTTGCCGTGTTGCAAATGCTGGCTGCCGGAGCCTCTCTCGGGCTTGATGTCATCGTAGGGGCGATCATCATCGCTCTGTTTTACGGCATCATTGGTGGTCGAGCGTTTTGCAGCTGGGTGTGCCCGGTCAATATGGTCACCGATGCCGCCGCTTGGGTACGCCGCAAGCTGCTCATCGACAAGATCGAGCGCAAAGTCTGGGTGACGCGCAACGCACGCTATTACATGATCGCGATTGCGCTGGTGGTCTCGGCGGTGGCTGGGTTTGCCGCCTTTGAGATCGTCTCGCCCATCACCATCTTCAACCGAGGTGTGATTTTCGGTTTTGGTGCGGGGGCGGGATTGCTTGTGGCGATCTTCCTTCTGGATCTGTTTGTATTGAAAAACGCATGGTGCGGACATCTGTGTCCGCTCGGTGGTGTCCACTCCCTGCTGGGCAAATATGCCCTGCTGAGTGTCAAGCACAACAGCGACAATTGCACCCTCTGCATGAAATGCAAGGATGTGTGTCCTGAGGTGCAAGTGCTCAACATGATCGGCAAGCGCAGCGAGCGGGTCGTGCAACCGGAGTGCACCAATTGCGGACGCTGCATCGACGTATGCGACGACGACGCGCTGGGATTTGATATCCTGGCACTTGGAAACAAAAAATAAACAAGGAGTAGAAATGCTAAAACACAGTTTGATGGCGATGGCTGCATTGGGATTGATGACCCTCTCTGCTACTGCCGGTGACACAGTGGTCGATATCAACGCGAAAGTGCAAAACGACGCGCGGGTAGCCAAAGAGGATCTCGGTACCAAAAAGGTGGTGACCGAAGCAGAGTTGGGATTGCGCAAGAGTGATCTCTACAGTGAGACCGCAGACACCAAACCCGTCGCGGGAAAATTTGACCGTCCGGCACCCGGTGCTGCACCCAAATTTGAGCGGGCGTATGTCAATGCGCCCCCTATGATCCCGCACAGCGTGGAAGGCTTGTTGCCGATCACCAAATCCAACAACGCATGCTTGGGATGCCACATGCCAGCCGTTGCCAAGAGTGTGGGTGCCACCCCGATTCCGGCTACGCACTTTATGGATTACCGTCCCAAAACGGTCATGAAAAATGGCGAAGAGATCAAAGGGGGCAAAGTAGTAGGTCTGGCCAAAGGTGATATCGGTAATGTCGGTGACATCAAATTGGCCAAAGTGAAAAAGTTGAAAAAGCTTTACGCGGGACGCTACAATTGCTCACAGTGCCATGCTCCGCAGGCCAACATCGATACCGTCGTGGGCAACACATTCAAGCCAGATTTCAGCAAAGGCGATCAGTTCAAGACCAAGTCTGATTTGGTTGACATGATGAATGAGGGTGTTCAGTAACGTGGCAAGCAGACGAGAGTTTTTTCGAACCCTCGCTGCGCCGCTGGCGACACCGGACAAAGCAGCAACACCCCTCGTGGTGCGCCCCCCTTATGGACGGGATGAATCTCTTTTTCAGAGTGAGTGTGTGACGTGCGAATCCCATGCATGTGTCACTTCCTGTGAAGAGCAGATCATTGTCCTTGATGACGCAGGTGTCCCGACACTTGACTTTTCCAAAAACGGCTGTACATGGTGCGAAGCGTGTGCCGAAGTGTGCGAAGCCGATGTGCTGAGCATCGAACGGAGCGCTGGGCGTGAATGGATCAATGCCATGTTTCGGATCGATACCGAAGCGTGCATCGCCCACCACCACGTTATTTGCTTCTCGTGCAAAGAGCCGTGCATGGAGGATGCCATCCTGTTTAACGGCATGTTCAATCCCGTGATCGACGAAGAGCGGTGCAACGGCTGCGGCTTCTGCCTCGGTCGCTGCCCGACGCAGGCGATCGACTCTCGCGTACTGCCGTGGCCGGAACCATCCAAAGAAGAGGTGGGGCAATGATTCGTTTACCGTTTTGTGCCATAATCCTCCACCATTTTCACCGAAGGAATCTGTATGACCTCTGAAGCACTTCAGACACGCTACCCCCACCTGTTCACACGGCTCGAAGATCAAGATGTGCCGTTACGTAATTTGATCGTCGTCGATGAGAATGACAATGATGTCAACGACGATGAATTGACCGATGAGCTCTATGACCCCGCGATCTATTCGCACATGATTTTCATCGCCTCACCGGTTGTGCAGGCGATGGGGGATGTGTTGGCGACACTGCCAGCGAAGGTGGCGGCGCGAGAGGATTTTACGGAGTGTTACGACTCAGAGGGGGATTTGTGGGGTGTGGTGAGTACCCTCGACGAGACACAGATTGCTCTGGCGATCCTCGATGAAGCCGAGGCGGCTCTTTGTTGAAAGCACGTGCCCCCCATCGCTCCCCTTCCAAAGGAAAAGACATATGAAAACATTTGTGATATTTTTGAGCCTGTGTGTGGGTCTGCTTCAGGCCGCTCCGACACTCTCACCGATCCATGCGATCCATATTGACGGCAATGCCCAGGATCTGGTCGTTCACGGATCGTCTCTGTATGTGGGGACAAGCCACGGTAAATTGCAAGTCTATGACTTAAAAACATGGAAACTGACCAAAGAGATTACCCTGCCGAAGATCAAGGATTTTATGGGCGATTCGATCTTTGCAGCGGCTTCGAGTATTGATTACCGTGATGGGCGGTATCTTTTGCTGAGTGACAGCGGCAACAAAGGGTATACCGATCTGTGGATACACGAGAACAACGTCACCAAAAAGATCCTCTCTGCCTCGGACAAAAAAGCCCTCGTGAAAGCCCGTTTCATTGACAAAAATCATCTCCTGCTCGGCTACCTGAGTGATGAAGCATCCCTGCTCGATCTTACGACCAAAAGCGAGGCGTATCGTGTCCAGCTGAGTGCGTCAAAATTTTCCGATTTTGCCCTCAACGCACTACGAACTCAAGCAGCATTTAGCTGCGAGAGCGGTGTCATATCTGTGATCGATACCCACACGGGCAACGTGATCAAAATGTTGAAAGGGATCAACAAAGACAATGTGTACAAAGTGGACTTCAAAAACGGCATCGTCGCCGCAGCCGGACAGGATCGACGGGCTGCTTATTACCATGTCGCGACCGGACAGGGGAGCTATTTTCGTGCCTCTTTTCTGATCTATGCGACGGGTCTGAGTCCCAGCGCAAGGCGGGTTGCGTTTGCAATGGATGAGAACAACAATATTACGGTTTTTGATCTTCAAACTCATGCAAAAATTGCACGCCTCAAAGGGCAAAAAAGTACCCTCAATTCCATCGTATTCATCGGTGAGAAGACCCTCGTGAGCGGCAGTGATGACGATACGGTACTGGTCTGGAACGTGCCGTAAGCTCTTGACAAGATTGGCATAGTGCCTGTTACACGATTCTGGAGGCGGGACGTCAGTCCCGTAGGGCAGGGCATTAGCCCTGCCTCCAAAGAGATTGATACCAAAAAGCCTAAGGAGACTATATGAACATTTCGAGCATCGTGGTGCAATGCCGCAGCGACTATTATGACGAGGTGCGAGAACGCCTCGTGCAGAGCGGTTTGTGCGACTACCATTTCGGAGACCAAGAGAAGGGGAAGATCATCATCACCATCGAGGGGAAGGATGTCGAAGAGGAGATCAAAAAACTCACGGCCATCCAGGAGATGCCCCACGTCATCGCTGCCGACATGATGCAGACGTATCAGGAAGAGATGCTCGATGAAGAAGTCCGCACCCTCGAAGAGGCCGATCCCGTCCCCGAAATGCTCAACGACGATACGATAGATGCTCGTGATATCGTCTATCACGGAGACCTTAAGAAGCGTTTCTGATGATAGAGATGATCGCGTACCATCGTTGGGTCGTCTATGGATTGCTGGGAGTGATGGTCTTCAACCTGTTGATCCCGTATGGGATGCGCTCACAGCCTTCCAAGATGATCTTTTGGACACGGGTGGGGTATTTTGCCTTTTGGGCGTTGTGGTCGATGGCGGTTTTTGGCGGGCTCATCGTGTGGATATTCAAGCTGCGCGACCTGCCTCCAGCTACCCTTGTGATGATGGTCACTGCCGCAGTGCTGATTCCACTCGACATCTACCGCGCTGTCCAACTCAAACGCCGTTGGATCGGTGGCGATGACGGTGTAGGGTTCAATACCCTGATGGTAGGTGGTGAACTCTTGGTCACGGTCGCCACCGTCCTCTACGCTCTGTACGGTGCGTAGCAGACACAGAGCATGCAGTACCTCTATCACCCCGATGCCGGTGCCACATCTCTTCGGCTCACAGGGGACTCCCACCGCTACCTTTTCAAAGTCCGCCGTCACCGCATGGGTGAATCAATACACCTGCGATCAGGCGACGACATCCTCTACACCTACGCCATCGATGCCCTCGACAAAAAAACCGCTCACCTGACCCTGACCGATCAGACATCCCTCCCGATCCACGCGGCACATACCCTCCACATCGGCTGGTGCCAGATCGACCCCAAAAACATCGAAAAAGTCTTGCCGATCCTCAACGAAATGGGGGTAGCTCGGCTCACATTCTTCCCATGCGCCCGCAGTCAGCACCACTTTCGCCTCGATCACGACCGGATGACCAAGATCCTCCAGAACTCCTCCCAACAATGCGGCCGCACCCGCCCCATGATCCTCGAGGAGGTCGAGAGTATGGCCACTTTCCTCTCAGCCTACCCTCAAGCCAAACTGCTCCATTTTTCCAAAGACAAACCCCTCCCCTGTGCCCAAGAAGATACCATTCTTATCCTCGGGCCCGAGGGGGGGTTCACGGAGGCGGAGATCGCCCGCTTCACTCCCGAGCAGATCGTGGGGCTCGGTACCCCGATGATCCTGCGCAGTGAGAGTGCGGCGGTGGCGGTGGCGGCACGGGTGTTGGTGTGAGTTCCTCTTCGACCCCCAACCTCTATCCCCACCACGTGCCCGATACGGGCGAAACCTTCACCCCCCTCTTCGATCACCCCCAAGCCCGCATCCTCCGCATCGCCAGCTCAGACGACATCAAGCCGATCCTCTACGATCAAGAGGAGGATGAGTGGGTCGTGGTGATTGAAGGGAAGGCGGTGCTGGAAATTGAAGGGGAGGAGAGCGTATTGTACCGTGGGGAGTCCCTCTTCATCCCGGCACATACCAAGCATCGGGTTTTGAAGGCAAAGAGAGGGACGGTCTGGCTGGCGGTGCATCTTTCTTCCAACGAAAAGTCCGCGTAGGGTGCGCAATTGCGCACCTTTTTACGGTCACATTATGGGGATGTTTTGATAAATCGCGTTGCGATTTTTGGTGTGCTGTTGCACACCCTACGCGATCCCAAAATTTTCCACCCTTTACTCTCAACTCAAACAACCTCCCCATCTCGCAAACTCCTCCCCTCTGGATTGCGTTTGATCTTGAGCTCCATATCGATCCACTCCAACCCATCCAATCTCCCCATTTCAATCGGCGAAGAAGAAGCAACCAGCGATCGGCGCGTCCCTTCCGGGTGATATTCATAGAGCTCAAAACCATTCTCGTGCAGTGCCATCCGGGTCGCAGCAGCCGTGGAGTAGGTGGTCAGTATCGCATCCTCAGCACAGAGTGCACGCACGTCGGCAAACCATTCACGTGTCCACATCAGGGGATTGGCTTGGGGACTGAATGCATCCTGATAGACAATGTCTATTGTGGAAGTAGGGATTTGAGGGACGGTTTTGCGGGCATCGCCGATGAGAATGTCGATGGTGCATTGCTTGTCCTCGTAGTGGAGGTCTCGGCTGAGGGCTTCAATGACCGGCTTGAGCGTGTCAAATTCGGGTGGATAGTCGAAATCCTTCAGTGAGCGCACCAAAGCTTCATCGAGCTCGGGGGAGAGGATGTGGACGGTGGTTTCCAGATGGTGTTTGCGGATGTGGTAGAGAGTCGCGAGGGTATTGTAGCCCAGTCCGTAGTTGATATCGAGGATGGTGAGATGGTCTTTGGCGTGCTGGAGGTGCAGGGCAGGGAGGACATGCTTGGTGAGACTCTCGGTGAGCGCACCAGCTTGGGTCGAGTGGTAGGCTTGGTCGTATGTGGAGGAGTAGAGGGTCAGCGTACCATCTTCGGTGCGGATGGGATGTTTGTCGGGATAGGTTTGCATGGGAGATTATAGCACACATAAGGGAGGCAGGGCTTTGTGCGGGACTGAAGTCCCGCCTCCCGGGTTTGGTGGTTAAAGCGCGAGGTTGTTTTTGACTTTGTAGAAGTATTGTACCGTCTTGAAGTGGATATACAACGGGGGACAGAATACATCGCTTTGTAGGCTTCGGTTTTTTTGTATGCCAAAAATTCTTTGGTATTCCAGAAAAGCAACTTGAAGTGATAGACCGTTGCGATCAAAAAGAGCACGTACACCGCGCCGATCAAGTACGCCATCGGCCCACCCTTCATCAGCATGGGGTAGGCATGATCAAACGTCAGCATCGGTACCCCTTTGTGGGGCACCATAAAGTTGGCGTAGACGAAGAAGGAGACCGCCAGACCTCCCGGTCCGAGGGCTCCAAGCCAGTAGAGGGGGTTGTAGGCAGGACGTTTTTGTTCCATGTGTTTTCCTTGTGTTTAAAAATATTACAACGAAAAAGGAAAGATACGAACGTTGGATTCGAAGCCGGAAAACGGCTCTCTCCCTAAATCGGATAAAAAATCTCGGAATTATACACAAGAAAGATTACATAAGTATTACATGCAGAAACGTATCAGTACCCCACCTCGTCCAATTCTTTAAACTTAAATGCTTCGATGATATCTTCGATCGTCTCCTCCTGGCGGACGCAGAGTACCATCATCCCCTCTTCCATGAAGTCCATGTAGCTCTCAAATTTGTTTGCCAGTATGACGAAGTCAATCCCGCTGGCACCCGCTTCGGTACGATCCTCATAGAAATCGACCCCTTTGACTGCCCCCTCGTCAAAGTCAACCAATGCCCATTTTTTGAGGTCAAACAGTGTCGTCACCCGTGAGAGTTTCGGGTCAGTTCCATCGACAGGGATGAGGATCAGCATCCGAGTTTCCGGAGTTGTTTTTTGGAGAGGGCAAGTTTGCGATTGCTCATGGTGCCGATGCCGTGCTTGAGAACCTCTTTGGCGATCGCTTTGGCCGCTTTGAGCGAGTGCATCATGTAGGTACCGCACTGGTATTTGTTGAGCTCGGGGATGTCGGCTTTGGAGGGGACATTCAGGACATCGTGCATCGAAGCTTCCCAGGCATGGGCGACCCGCTTTTTCTTGGGCGCACCGAGTACGGACATGTAGAAGCCTGTCCGGCACCCCATCGGAGAAATGTCAATGATCTCCACCCCTTTACCGTTGAGATGCTCCCGCATGAATCCAGCGAAGAGGTGCTCGAGGGTATGGATCCCTTTGGCCGACATGATCCCTTTGGCCGACATGATCCCTTTGTTGGGTCTGTAGAACCGGAGATCAAAGACGGTGATGGTGTCCCCACTCGGGCTCAGCATGGTCTTGGCTTTGCGTACGGCGGGAGCGGGCATCCGCGTATGGTCAACGGTGAATGAGTCGAGAAGTGGCATGGTGGTTCCTTGAATGATTGATGGCGTATTACCCAAATCCGTCAATAGAAAAAAGCATTAGCCGCAATCATCGTCTCCATGGGCTTCACGTGAAATCATCGCCGAACCTACGGGTGCGACTCAAATTTTACGCAAAGCCCATGAATACGAGCATCGTGGCTACTGCAAATTTTCTATGTACAGATTTGGGTATTATAGCCTTTTCTGCCCTTAAGAATCATTTGCTATAATTCTGTCCTATTTCCTCGTAATAACGAGAGAGCAGTCTCGCCGACGCGCGTTGCTGCGCCCCCATCGCATGATGTGGAAGGGTCATCTTTTGGATGATCGGAGCAGGTTGGTTGCCTGCCAGAAACCGAACACAATTTCGGAAAAACCAATAACAAAAGGCTTTTTGATGCAAAAAGATATCCACCCGGACTACATGACGACCAAAGTCACCTGTGCCTGCGGCAACGAATTTGAAGTGCGCTCCAATAAACCGGAGCTCTCCATCGACATTTGCAACGAGTGTCACCCCTTCTTCACCGGTTCGGAGAAGATCGTGGATGCAGCCGGTCGTGTCGATAAGTTTAAGAAAAAGTACAACCTCGGCTAACCCCCCATTGGCCTCAGCGCATACGTGGCTGCCTCAAAGGGAGCCGCGTCGCTTCCTCCTCCTATGATTACCTTCATCCCCACCCCCATCGGAAACCCTCAGGACATCACCGTGCGTGCGATGCGTCTGTTTGAGACGGCTGAGATCTTCCTCTGCGAAGACACCCGTGAGACCAAACGCCTCCTCCGATTACTCGTAGAGCGGTTGGATATGCACATGCCGGATGCGGATTTCTATTCGTTTCATGAGCACAATGGGGCGGAGCGGATTGCACAGCTTGGATCGGTGTTGGCGGAGCGAAACATCGTGTACGTCAGCGATGCCGGGATGCCTGCTATCTCCGATCCGGGGCAGGTGCTGGTGGTGTATGCGCAGGAGCAGGGGATCGCCTACGACGTGCTTCCCGGTGCGTCAGCGGTGACGACGGCGTATGCAGCGAGTGGATTCGAGAGCGGAAATTTTTGCTTTGCCGGTTTCCTTCCGCACAAGGGAAAAGATCGCCAATCGCAACTGGATGCCGTCCTCTCAAACGCAGCCGATACGATCCTCTATGAAGCACCCCATCGGCTCGAAAAACTCCTCGATGCCCTCGTGGCTGCGGATCCCGATCGGGAGATGTTCGCTGCCAAGGAGTTGACCAAGCGGTACCAGCGATACTATCGTGGTACGGTCGCATCGGTGCAGGAGCGCATCCTCTCTGAGACGATTCGAGGGGAGTGGGTCGTGATCCTTCGGGGGAAACAATCGGAACGAAAATCCCTATCGTTTGAGACCGTCCTTCACCTCGATCTCCCCCCCAAACCCAAGGCAAAACTTCTCGCCCAACTGAGTGATGCCAGCATCAAAGAGTGGTACGCGATCCTCACCCAAAAAAGCTGAAAATATCTCAAAACCCAAATCCGTACATAGAAAATCTGCAGTAGCTGTGATGCTCGTGTTCATGGGGTTTGTGCAAAATCTATTACCCCACTAACTAAACACCCAAACGTTTGAGAGAGTGAGACGAGATGAGATGTGCGTGAAAAAATCTGCTGGACTGGCCGTAGTCAATGCAAAGATTTTTTTGCGTGCAGGTCGTCTCGTATCGCTCTCCCCGAAGGGTGCAGCACTTTCGCCCATACTCGGCGTTAGATTTTCTTGAATTCGCTAA
>WFMQ01000122.1 GCA_015488995.1 Nitratifractor sp.
ACGCCGTACCACTGAGGAGCTCATGGGGGAGGCGATGGTCGGTGCGGAGGAAGAGAAACACCCACCCAAAAAGGAGCCGAACCATCGGCGCAAAGAGTTGCCGCACAACAATCTGCCCGAAGCGGGCCGCCTCCAAGGTACGGCGATCGACGACCCGGAGATTGTACGCACGCATGCCCGGCGTTTGACCACTCTTGGCGAGGAAGACAATCTGCACAAACGCCAGCGGCACCAAGATGTCAATCCACCCCAAAAGCATGTTGGCTTGAAACCCTTCACGCCCCCCCATCACGAGATAAAACACAAGATACATGATGGGCATCAGGAGCATGAAACTGTCGGTGATGAACGCTTTGGCACGGGTGCGCTTGTTGGGGTAAAGGGTTGCCTTGCGTTGTTGACCCCTTTTTTGAGGGGACGACTCGGCGGGGATCCGCCCTTGCTTGAGGTCTCTGAAACGTGGTTTAGCCATGGGTCTGCTCCTAAAGTTTGGCACCAAGGCTCATGCTGAAGATCGGCAGCAGCATCGCCATGACGATCACCCCGACAATCCCCCCGATGAGGAGCATCATCACCGGCTCGACCATCTTGAGCACCCGGTCAATCCCCTGTTCATTCTCTTCGCTGTAGAGCTCGGAGAGATTGCCCATGACGGAGGCAACATTGCTGGACTCTTCTCCGAGAGCAAGGGTTTGAAGGAAATTGCTCTTGAGGGGGACACCCTTGGTGGCGTAGAGGGCGTTGGAGAGCTTGTTCCCCTCCGTCACTTTGGTGCTCACCCGCTCAAAAAGATCTCGGATTGCCAGATTACCAAAGGTACTGCTTGCCAGTGTCACCGCTTGTGTGTAGGGCACCCCCGAATCAAGCATCAACGAGATGATGTAGCTGAAGCGTCCCAATTCGTGGTTTTGCGTTAGTTTGCCCGAAATGGGGAGACGCAGCATCAGCGCATCGACCGTGTAGTGAAAGGCACGGACTTTGCTGTAGGCGACTTTGATCACGATGATGGCCACCAACGCACCCACCATCAAGCCGACGTAGTGCTGCCCGAGAAAATGGCTCGCACCCAAGACAAACTGCGTGATCCCCGGGAGCTCCTGATGGGTGTCCTCAAAGATCCCCGTGATCTTGGGCACCACATAGATGAGGAGGAAGACCGTCATCCCCACCGCAACGATGAGGATAAAGAGGGGGTAAATCATCGCATTGATCACCTGCTGCCGTATCCGACTTTGCGCGGCAAAAAAGTGACTCATGTTGCTCAAAACCTCGACCATCTTCCCCCCTTGACCTGCCACCTTGACACTCTGAAGGAAGAAATCGGGGAGTTCATACACTTTTTGCTCACCCAAGGCGACGGCGAGAGGCTTCCCCTCATCGACCATGGTGGCTGTCGCCGTAAGGAAGGCATGGTAGTGTTTCTCTTTTTTGTGCTGTTTTTCCATCAATTTGAGGGCCGTGAGGATGGTCATGTTCCCCGCGTTGAGATAGCTGGCAAGCTCTTTGGAAAAATTGCTCAGGACGACATTGGGCATCCTGCGGCGACTGCTGAAGCCCTCAAATGAGAATTCGCGTGCCTCCTGAAGCATGTCGTAGTAGATTCCCTGTGCCCGGAGTTTGATTTTGGCTTCATCGATCGAAGAGGCACTGAGTGTCCCTTTGGTACGTTTACCTTGACGGGTGAGACCTTTGTATTTGAAGAGCATGGTGTGTGTATTCCTCGGGAAAAAGTGTATAATTATACCCAAATTCTGAGGGCGACTTCTAAAGGAGTGTGATGGCGTACCGTTTTGCCCTGATGTATCTGGTGTGGTTGGGGGTGTTGTTTGGGGTATTCTATTGGGATCTCTCCCCACTGGCACATGCTCCCAATGCTTTTCTCCAAGAGGGGCTTCTATCGGTGCTCGATGCAGGATTGAGATCGGGACAAGTCCAGGGAGCCGATATCTGGATCAATCCGCACTACAAACTCATCATCGGAAAAGCGTGTGATGGCGCGATACCCGTCCTGATGTATCTCGCGTCGATCCTCGCTTACCCCACCCATTGGAAACGCAAAATGCTCTGGGGAGTGGCAGGATCTGTTGGGCTATTGCTGGTCAATGTCGCGCGTATCTTCATCGTCACTTGGAGTGTCATGGAGGGGGGGAGGGGGGCGTTTCCCCTCTCACACGATGTGCTGGGAAATGCGCTCCTCATGATCACCGGTCTTGGGATGTTTTATGGGTTTGCCCGCGTACCAAGAACCCAAATCCGTACATAGAAAATCTGCAGTAGCTGTGATGCTCGTGTTCATGGGGTGTGTGCACACTCTAAGTCGCACCCGTAGGTTCGGCGATGATTGTGCGCAAAGCCCATGGATACAATGATTGCGGCTCATGCTTTTTTCTATTGACAGATTTGGGAAGAGGGAGGGGTGCCCCTAAAACTTGATGCGGTAGAACCGCGCTGAATAGACACTTTTGAGCATCACAGCACGTACTTCCACTGGGATGGGGAGCTCTTCGAGCTTGAGGGGGGGGCTGATGTGGATCATCCGTTTGGTTGCCTTGAGGACGGTGCGGGTGGTGTCTCGATCACCGTGCATGCGGCCGAGGAGGGTGTAGGCACTCTTCTCCTCCTTATCGTACTTCATCACCTCCGGCACGAGGAAGAGGGTATTGGCCAGTTCCGACTTGACCCGACCCGAAATGTAATGGGCGATTTGTTGGTTTTGGGATTCGATTTTGACGATCCCTACGACAACGATGCTGATCAACGTCACAGAGACAAGCACTTCAAGGATCGTAAACGCACGTCGCATCAGAAAAACGTCCCCATTGAATCCAATTGATCGCGATACTGTCTCCAGCGCGTGACGGCTCCATCGAGGGTATCAAACGTCTCGATCTTGCCAAAGAAACTGGGGATAAAATAGTACGTTTCGCCCGAGGCGAGGATCATCTGCGAGGTGCTTCCGTTGGCATAAAAATGAAAGCGGAGGCACACCTTTTTCTCATGCACCCGCCCAAAATCTATCTCCTGAGAACTGCCACTCTCATCGAGAGCATACGCGGTCACTTCTGGGAACGTACTGGGGAGGGGAGCCGCATCTCCATTGACAGAGAGGGTGCAGGTGTGGCAGTGATCCAGACAGACGAGTTGGGCATCCCCTTGGGGGGACATTTTGGGGGATTTGAGTTGGAAGATCCCCACCGTTTGCTTGGGCTTTGTGTTGAAGGAGATGGTGCTAAACGCCAATGCCGCTATCAACGAAGCGATGAGGATAACGATGATGAGTTCGATCAGAGAAAAAGCCGGCGCACCCCGTGCCGGTATCGAAGAGCGTCGGATCACTTCTGGCATTGGGAGTAGCGAATATCCGCTGCTTCCGCTTCCCCACCTTCCCGACGATCTGCCCCGAGACTGATGAGCTCAAAATTGCTCCCGTCCTGGACATAGACAAAGGGACTTTTCCACGAATCTTTTGGCAGCTTTTCGAGATACGGATTGGTAGAATAATTGGGGTATTTGTCGCTGTCCGGATTGGAGAGGAGGGCGTTGAGTCCCTCTTCGGTCGCAGGGTACATGCCGTTGTCAAGTTTAAACATTTTGAGGGCCTGTCCGATGCTACTCATTTGCGAACAGACGAGATCGCGTTTGGCTTTTTCTCCGGCTCCGATGAGGTTGGGGACGACAAAAGCGGCGAGAAGCCCCAGGATCAAAATGACAACGAGAAGTTCGAGCAAACTGAATGCTTTTTTCATGGTGACAGGTTCCTTTAGAACAAATTGACTATAATTAGTGCATTACATTTTACTTGAATTGAGCTTTTAGATGGTTAAAACAATGCGCAGTGGCGTTACCCTTTTTATCACCCTTTCGGTCATCGCTTCCATGCTGGCGTTGCTGGGGATCGTCTTTACCTATCTCGAAAAAGCCCGCAGTGAAGCGGAGGTCAAAGCCTCACTCATCCAGGGTGACATCCTCTACGCCGATGTGCGCAGTGCCCTGCGGAGACTGACCGGGAAGACCCCCAAGACCAGTACCTACAAGCAGATTTACCAAATGCCCTTGGCCGTCGCCACCCGCAACGGAGAGTTTGGGGCGATGATTCAGTGTTCACCGATCGCCGATCGCCCCAACATCGCATGGCTTGGAGACGACGGCAACACGGCGCGGCAAGGTCACTTCGAGATCGCCGAAAAGGTTTTTGATTTTTTGACCGACCGTGCCAACCTGCGCAATCCCTCGGATTTGCACGACCGGATCCTCGAAGCCCTCAAGCGTACGCGCATCAAACGTTTCAACATCGTCACTAATATTAATAAAAAAAAAGGTACAATCTCCCTACGTGAATTCCAAGCGATCTTGGACGAATACCGCTATCACAATGGAGACGACAAGGCTTCTTCTATCCCATGGCAGACCTACTTCGCTTTTGGGGAAGATCTTGGTATGATGGACTCCAGCTTCATCCAGCCCAAAGTGTTGTCGGTGGTGTTTGACATCGACATGCACCTTATCCAGGGGGCCGATGGTTTTCAGATGGGCGATGCGCTCAAGACGTTTCTCGAGACCAACGGGCTCGATACGACGTGGTACGATTTGAAGCCGCCCAAAGCCGTCTTTGCCAAAGAACGACCGGTCGATGCCATGCGGTGCACGGTCACATACAGCTTTCGAGAGGGGCAGTATGCCTTCCGCTTCGATTTTATCAAAAAAAGGGTTGTCAATTTTGAAATTTCTGGACACTAAGATACCCCTATTTCTCCTGTATCGCGGGATGGATCCCCTCCCAGATCTCCCACGGTATGATGTGATGTTGACCCCAAAATTTTACATCATCAAGCGGGAAGAGATTGCCCTCAAATATCCATTTCAGGCTCGAAAACTCGCCCCCTCCATCCTCGATGAGGTGATCGGGGAGGGACCCCACACCTATGAAGTGTTTCCGCAGGGGGATGGCTGGGCATTTGTCGCCTACGATCCGCAAGAGGTCGCCGCATTTCTCGAGAGCGTAGGGGGATCGGTGGATCGGGTTCGCCATCTCTACTTTGCCGAGCAAGATCGGGAAAAGTTCGTCACTCCGGTCGCAATGAATACGGACGAAGCCCTCACCTTGGTCAACGATACCGTGACGGTCGTCCCGAGAAAATTTCTCAAGCAGACCGATCCCTTTTCCACATTTGATGAGCACTTCCGTCCGGATCGACATTTTGCGATGGCTCAGGAGCGGCGGTCGTTTCTCGACCGGCGACTGGCTGTCACCCTCAGCAGCGTGATGCTACTCCTCGGTGCGACGTACATCGCCGAGGGGTACCGCTACCACCATGCCGTCGCCCAAGCCGAACACACACTCGACCAACTGCTTGATGCCCACCCCACCCTCGCAGGAGGCTATGCCCGCACGTCCATCTACAAGAAGTACACCGCCATCAACCATCTCCAGCGGCAGATGCGGGATCGTCTCATGGCCATCAGCCACTTGACGGGCAAAGAGAGTACAATCCAGACCCTCTCCTTTGACCGCCAAAAAGGGTACCACGTCACGCTCAAAGTCCCCACCCACTCCTCCAAGACCATCCAGACCCTCAAAACCCTGGCCGCTTCTCAAGGATTGAAGCCCGTCACGGTACGGGGGGGGACTTTGGAGATACATGGGGAGTTTCGATGATCTACGCACGCATACGAAAATACCAAAATGAGGGGATCGTCCTGTTGGGACTGGTGATCCTGCTGGGGGGCGTGGTGTATGAGAAGCAGATGGCACACGCGCTGAAACACTCCTTGGAGCAGAGCCGCACGGCCGCGCAGGAGATCGATGACATCGCCATACTCCAGTCGGTCTGGTCCACCAAAGGGTTGACCAAAAAAGTATCCGCTCTCCGGCGTGCCGTCCCCAAAAAAAACGTCAAAGCTTTCTCCCAAAAGAAGAGCAAGCTTGACCTCCACTTCGTCGATATGGACGGGAAGATGCTCAACACCGTCCTGTCCAAAATCGCCTCCCTCCCTCTCCACATGCAGGCCGTTTCGATCGGTCGATCGGGGGAGCATTATACGCTGAGGTGCACGTGCACATGGTAAAAAAAATCGCAACGGTTCTCGTGATCCTTCCGCTCCTGATCCTCCTGCTCGCCCCCAAAAAAGAGATGGTCTATCTCGTGGAGAAGCAGCTGGCGACCCAAGGGGTGAGGCTGGGCAATGCCCACATCGTGCCCACCCTTTTGGGGGTCACGCTCGAGCACCCCACGCTCTACGTCAAGGGGATCCCCGTCGCTACCGTGCAACGCCTCTCTCTCTGGACGGCTTTGGTCTATACGGAGATACGCATAGAGGGGATCCATTTCGACGCATCGCTCCAAGCGTACCTCCCGAAACAGATCGACCGTGTGCGCATCAAACACAGCCTCCTCCAGCCGACACGTCTGCCGATCGCCATCGACGATGCCCACCATAACGGTCACGGAGAAGTGAAGCTCGGTGAGCGCAAGCTGGTGATCCGCATGCACACCCTGCCGAAGGACTCTCCACTCAAGCGTTATCTCAAACATACCAAGGAAGGATGGATCTATGCCAAACGATTTTGATCCCAAAACCTTGTGGTGGCTGGTGTGGATCCTCGGAGCAGTATGGATCGTCAAGCTCGCATGGGTCGTGGTCGCATGGGTCGTCCCTCTCCCCGTATCCGGTGTGGAGCAGCAGACCCAGACCCTGCGCCACAGCCTCCATTATCGCTACCATCTCGCCTCCAAGAAGCGGGTAAAAGCGATCAAAAAGGTCTCACACACACCGGTCAAGCGTCGCCCGACAGGCACCCCTCTCACCGCTTACCGGCTGATCGCCATCTACAGCACACCCACCTCGGCCGTGGTGACTCTCGCACGTGGCAGCAAGACCTACGTGCTCGCCACCGGTGCCCACGGAGGGACCGTAGAGGGGTACACACTCAAAGATGCCGATGCGACCTCGGCACGCTTTCAGAAAGGGCAAACCATCACAACATTGACCTTGTATGAGAAAAAAACCCCCGGACAGTCGGCGGTCAAAATCCATCGCACCGTAACACCCCGTCCCACCCCCAAAAAACCGGAACCTGCCATTGTCAAAGATGACGACGATACCCTCCGGATCAACCGCTCTCTGATCAAAGAGTACGCAAGCCACCCTGAGAAGATTTGGAAAAACATCGGCTTGTACGAAGTGAAGAGCAATGGGAAACTGGACGGATTCAAAGTCCGCTTCGTCCGCAAAGAGAGCCCCTTTGGCAAATTGGGTCTGAGGCGAGGGGACATCATCAAAGCGATCAACGGTGAGCCCATCGTCGATTATGCCACCCCGATGCGGATGCTGCGATCGGCAGACACCCTCGATGATCTCTCTTTGATAATCGAACGCAACCATGAAGAACAGGAGTTAAAATATGAAGTTAAATAAAGTATGGAGATTGCTCATCGTCACAGCCATGATGACCCTCTCCCTCTCTGCCGCGACCGAAGAGACCGTCAATGTCAACATCCGCAACATGGGGATCAAAGACTTCGTCACCATGGTCGGGAAGATTTTGAAAAAAAATGTCCTCATCAACGGGACGTTGAAGGGGAAGATCAATTTCATCGCCACCGAGCCGATCAAGACCCGTTCGCTCCTCTCCCTCTCCAACTCCATCCTCGCCAGCAAAGGGTATGCCCTCGTGGACAAGGGGGATTACATGGAAGTGGTCAAAGCTTCCGAAGCTGCTGGGATGGGGCTCGATGTCAGCAACACCATCCGAGGCGGTACCATGAAGACCGTCCTCTTCCCCCTCAAAGCCTCCAATGCCGCCGTCATGCGTGCCAAGATCCGCCCCCTCCTGCACAGAAATGCCAAAGTCATATCTTTTAAGAACAACAACGTCCTTGCCATCACTGCCTACCCCCGCACCCTCGAATCGATCAAAAAATTGATCGATTCTGTCGAAAATGCCGGGCGAAAAGGATCGACCATCATCCGCCTCAAAAACGCCTCGGCCAAAGATGTCTACTCCAACGCCTCCTCCATGGCCAAGAAACTCTTTCCCCAGACCGTCAACAGTGAGAAAGTCGATGTCTTCAAAGATGAAGCGACCAACTCCATCATCCTCGTCGGGAAAAAAACCAACGTCGATCGGATGATTACGTACATCAAAGAGCTCGACACCCCGGGCCAGAGTGTCGAGCAAAAAATGTACGTCATCCCCCTGAAAAACTCCAACGTCGAAGATATGGAAAAAATCTTGAGCAAATTGGTCTCCCAAATGAACGGCACCAGTACCCGTGGAGCCAAAAAAGGGAAAAAGGTCAAAAAAGCGATGGTGGTAGGCGATGCCGAGCGTAATGCCCTTATCGTCCTTGCGACAGGAGATCAATACCGCAACATTCAGGAGGTCGTCCGACGGATCGATGTCGAGAAGCCCCAAGTATACATCGCGGCCAAGATTGTCGAGATCGATGTGGGCAAGGCGCAGCGCATCGGTGCCGATTATGGATTGGATTCTCTGGGATTGGCAAGCCGTATCGAAAAAATGACCCAGGTCAAGGGACTTAATTCCATCCCAGGAGTCAGCGCAATCAGTGCGATGCTCCCTGGAGGGATGGGTACGCTGGCCAAGTTCCTCGGACTCGGAGCCAAGATCAGCCTCCTGCGCACCAACGGTGCGGCGCAAATCCTCAGCGAACCCTCTGTCCTGTGTACCAACAACAAACCCTCAGAGATCTACGTCGGACAAGTGCGCTCGATCCTCACCAGCACTGCATCCGGAAATAATAAAAACGACAACACCCGCAACAACTATTCGCGAGAAGATATCGGGATCACACTCAAGGTCAAGCCCCGCCTCTCAAGCAACAACAAAGTCGCCCTCGAAGTGGAAGCCAACATCGAGGACATCGATCCCGGTGACTCGGTCTCTGCGGATTTGCCCACCACGACGAAGCGCAAAGTCAACACCAACGCCATCGTCAACAACGGTCAAACCATCATCTTGGGTGGATTGATCAAGAGTTCGCACGGCGAAAGCACCAAGCGGATCCCTCTGCTGGGGGATATCCCACTGCTTGGGGCTCTGTTTCGTACCACCAGCAACGACATACGTAAGGTCAACGTCGTGATCTATCTCACCCCCTACATCGTCCGCCGAAGTGCCGATTTGGTCAAACTCAAAGAGTTTTTGAACGATCTCGACAGCATCCAGGCACAGTACAATGCCAAATTGTTGCGACTCCTTGGGAAAAAGCCAGGCTCCCACACATCCGGCACCCAAAATGGACATCGCCGGCACCACAGACGCAGCACGGCCATGGAGATACTCAACGGGCGCGGTGGAGGCTCGTGATGCAACTTCCCCAGCTTAACGATGTCGATCTTGATCCAGTCATGCGAGAGGAACTTGAGTACAAACATGCCCTCAAACATGGATTGCTCTTCTCCAGTGTCCAAGGAGAAGAAGCGGCGATCGTCCAGCAAGAGACCCTCTCCGACTCCCTAAACCATCTGGCAAAACTCGATGAAGATTTCCCAATCTACCTCGTGGATTCCGACAGTTATACCCGCCTCAAAAATAAATATCTCGAGATCCAAACCGGCAGTGCCTTTGACGAGATGGAAGCCGCTTCCGAAGAGCTCTTTGAAGCGGAGTCAGACCTGCTGGAATTTATCCAAAATTCCCAAGACTTGCTCAATTCTGAAGAGTCTGCCCCCATCATCAAGATGGTCAACTCCCTCTTTTTCCAAGCGATCAAACGGGGAGCGAGTGATATCCACATCGAAGCCCATGAGCGCCGGGGAGAGGTGCGATTCCGTGTCAACGGAGCCCTCACCAAACACCTCGATTTGGACAAAAACGTCACCACCCTCGTGGTCAACCGGATCAAGGTCATCTCGGGGCTCGACATCTCCGAAAAACGGATCCCCCAAGATGGCCGTACCCAAGTATCGATCTCCGGCAAGACCCTCGATGTCCGTGTCTCCGTCCTCCCGACCTATTACGGTGAGCGGATCGTCATGCGGATTCTCATGCAGAGTGGAAGCATCCCCTCTCTTGAGGAGTTGGGTTTCCGTGAAGATTTGACCGCACAACTCTACAAACTCATCACCCACTCTCACGGGATGATCCTCGTCACCGGTCCCACCGGGTCGGGCAAATCGACCACGCTTCACTCGTTTCTTCAGTACCTCTCTTCCCCGGACAAAAACATCATCACCGTCGAAGACCCCGTCGAGTACAACAGCGATGAGATCAGTCAAATCCAGGTCAACGACAAGGTGGGACTCACCTTTGCAGCGGGTTTGCGCTCCATCCTCCGTCAAGACCCCGATATCGTCATGGTGGGAGAGATCCGCGACACCGAAACCGCACGGATCGCCATACAAGCAGCCCTCACGGGGCACCTCATGCTCTCCACACTCCACACCAACGATGCCACATCCGCCCTGAGCCGCCTTGCGGATATGGAGGTGGAGCCGTTCTTGATCTCTTCGACCCTGCTCGGTGTCTTGGCACAGCGGCTCGCTCGGACGTTGTGTACTGAGTGTAAGCACGAGACGACCCTCCCCCCTCAGGCAGCACACGACCTCGATCTCCCCCAGTTTGGGCACTATTTCAAAGCCGTAGGATGCCCCGCCTGCGATTTCACCGGATACAAAGGGCGTCAAGCGGTGGGGGAACTTTTTGTCCTCAACGATGCGGTCAAAGTGATGATGAAAGATGGCATCAACGACCACCAAATACGCGAAGCGATGCGGGCACAAGGGATGCGAACCATCTCCGATGAACTCAAAGAGATGTTGGTCGAGGGGATCATCAGCTACGAAGAAGCGATACGTGTTGGGTTGATGGACAACTAAGATGCAGTCGCGGCACGGCTTTACCCTATTGGAGATGCTGATCGCCACGGCACTCCTCTCTTTGGTCTTGATCGGACTCTATGGCGCGCTGGATATGCAGCGACGCTCCACCCGACACCTCTTTACCTATCTCACCCAAGCCCTCACCGCCGATCGGGGTGCCATGGTACTCTACCGGGATATTCTCCAGAGTGACGGCAACATTACCCTCAAAAATGGTGAGTTTGACCGCCTCTGCCTCGAAAACACCAGCCACTCCCTCCACGGCCTCGCCTCCGCCAAGGTGTGCTGGATTGTTGCCAAGGAGGGGCATGCCCTTTTGCGAATCGAGGGGAACGGTTTTCGCTTGCCGCTCCGCTCTGGAGATGGGGTCGAGATCGATAAGGTGATGGCACCCGTCAGCCTCTTCGATGTCCAAAAAGACAAGACAAAAGTCTTGGTCGGTCTCCAAAAGACCCACCGTGACCCCTATGTCTTTGTCGTGCAGGGGATTGAGCCACCTCCCAAACCGATCAAGAAAAAGACGAAACCCAAGCCAAAAAAGAAGAGCAAAAAACATCCCAAAACATTCTAAAGGAGCCCCCATGAAAGCTATCTATGAAAAGGCCGGTCTGTTTTACCTCGGCAAAGATGTAGACAAGCACACGTTTGAGCCCACCGATGTCCTGACCCTCCTCAAAAATAAAAACTTCACCACCCATGCTGCAATCATCGGGATGACCGGAAGTGGCAAGACCGGTCTGGGGATCGGGCTCATCGAAGAGGCCGCCATCGACAACATCCCGAGCATCGTCATCGACCCCAAAGGGGACATGGGGGATCTCTGCCTCGTCGATCCGGAGTTTTCGGCCGAGACCTTCACCCCATGGGTGGCGGATGAAGCCAAGGCCAAAGGGGAAGACCCCACCGCCTACGCCGCCAAAACCGCTGCCATGTGGAAAGAGGGGATTGAGAGTTGGGATCAGGATGCCGAGCGGGTCGCCCGCTTCGCCGCCGTGCCCAAGACCATCTACACCCCCGGCAGCACTGCTGGAGTCCCGGTCAACCTCATGGGCTCACTCGACGTACCCCCCGCGCCGATCATGGAAGATACCGACAATTTTACGTCGTATCTCAAGAGCACCGTCACGGGGCTCCTCTCTCTCCTCGGGATCGTTGCCGACCCCCTCGATTCCAAAGAGTACATTCTGCTGGCACAGATCATCACCCGCAGCTGGCAGGAGGGGAGGGCACTCCGTCTCGCTGATCTCGTGGCCGCGATCATCCAACCTTCGTTTGAGACCATTGGCGTGTTGCCACTCGAGAGCTTCTACCCTCAGAATGAACGGTTCAAGCTTGCCACACGTTTCAATGCCGTCATCGCCTCCCCCAACTTCGCCAACTGGCTCAGTGGAGAGAATCTCGACATCGATACGCTCCTCTACGATGGCAACGGCCGTGCCAAGATCGCTATCTTTTCCATCGCACATCTGAGTGACGATGAGCGGATGTTTTTTGTCACACTCCTGCTCAACAAATACCTTGCTTGGATGCGCCTCCAGAGCGGTGCCAACCGCCTGCGCACCCTCCTCTACATGGATGAGATCTACGGGTTCTTCCCCCCGGTCAAAAATCCCCCCTCCAAAGAGCCCATGATCACCCTCCTCAAGCAAGCCCGTGCCTATGGGATCGGAATCGTACTGAGCACCCAAAACCCAGTCGATCTCGACTACAAAGGACTCTCCAATATCGGGACATGGTGCATCGGCCGTCTCCAGACCACGCAAGACATCGATCGGGTCATCGATGGACTCGGGGGAAAAATCGATGCATCCTTTGACAAAAAAGAGATCGAAACACTGCTCTCAAATCTCCGCAAACGCACCTTCTTTCTCAAAAGTGCCCATCTCGAGGACATCCGACTCTTCGGTACCCGCTGGGTCATGAGCTACCTCAAAGGGCCTCTCAAAAAAGAGGAGATCGCCACCCTCATGGCCCACCGGAAGGCAGCACTCTCAGCCGCAACCCCCACCCCGAAGCACGCAACACGCACCTCAGCCGAAGGCTTCAGCTCCTTCATCGATCTCGATGCAGGGGTACGGCAGTATTTTGAACCCGACCCAAGCGAAATGTATCGGTACACCCCCTCTCTGTGTGCCGAAGTCACTATTGGCTTTCACAACGCCACCAAAGGGATTGATTTGACCCGAGAAAATCTCTGCCGTCTCGATCTCGAAGAGGCTCCTTTGGATTGGGATGCACTCGAATGGGATGCGGAGCCGTTTGGCGGACTCCCCACCAAAGCACCCGCTCAAGCACGCTTCGCACCGCTTCCTAGTACCCTCCGTGGTGACAAAGCCCTGCACCAAACCACGCGCATGCTCAAAAACCATCTCTACGCCACCAAACGCCTCGAGCTCTACCGCTGCCGAAGCCCCCGACTCGAGTCGGCACCCGATGAGAGTCGTGATGCCTTCGCCGTCCGCCTCCAGGATCTCCTCGATGAAACCAAAGAATCCAAACTCGACACCCTCAAAGAACGCTACGGTACAAAAGAACAACGCCTCCTCGACCAACGCACCCGCGCCGAAGAGCGTGTCGAGAAGGAGCAAGCCGATAGCAACAGCTCCCTCGTCGATGTGGGGATCTCCGTCCTCGGTGCCCTCTTTGGTCGCAAAAGCGTCACCAGCATCGGCCGTGCGATCAACAAGGGCTCCCGCGCCTACAAAGAACGCGGCCAACTCAGCCGAGCCGAAGCCCGCGTCGCCGAGATCGATGAAAAAATCAGCGACCTCGAAATCGAACTCGAGGAGAAAATCGACGAACTGAGCGAAAAGTACGCCCTCGACAACCACCCCATCGAGTCGTTTACCATCAAGCCCAAGAAAAGCGACATCGTCATTGAACAGATTGCGATTGTTTGGCGGGCGGGGTAGGGTTACCTCTTATCGGAGCCCTCCGCTCCTCCTAATTCCGCCACCAGCACCCCCGTGACAATCATCCCTCCCCCCATCATCTGAAGCCACCCCATCACCTCTCCTCCGTATGCGTAGCCAAACAGCGCGGCACTCAGCGGCTCGAGGGTGAAGATCAGAGCGGCACGGCTGGGGGTGGTATAGCGCTGCATACTGGTCTGCACCCAGAAGGCAAAGATCGTCGCGAACAGGACCGTAGTGACCAGTCCGATGAGAAAGGCCGAGGAAAATACTGGGGGGAGGAGCGGCTGACCGGTGACCAGAGCCATCCCTGCTGATCCCAGCGCCATTGTCCCGAATTGAAACGTCACCAGCAGCAGGACATCGAACCGGCGGGCGAAGCGGTCGGTGTAGAGGATATGGAGGGCGAAAAAGAGAGCACATCCCAGGCTGAGTCCCTCACCCCACCCGGCGTGCAGCTCCCCCTGCATCGTCAAGAGCCAGAGCCCTATCAACGCCACCCCGCTCCCGAGCCACACCGACCGGGCGACTGGGCGACGGAAGATGAAGAACGCCATCATCGGCACCAGCACCACAAAAAGCCCAGTAACAAAAGCCACTGAGGTGGAGAGGGTCAAGGTCAACCCGTACGTCTGCAAAGTGTAGGCGGTGAAGTTGAGCAGACCCAGCACGCCTGCTGCGGTGAGCGTGGCACGATCGAGTCGGTCGAAGCGTTGATAAACGATCGGGAGCATGAGTCCAAAAGCCAAACCAAAACGCCAGAGAAGAAATGTCGCCACCGGCACGTCACGCACAGCATCCTGCACGAGGAGAAACGTCACCCCCCAGCTGATCGCCGTCATGACCAGCAATACATCGGCCTGCCAAGGCTTAATCGGCATCTTATCTCCAGTTTTTTTTAGAAATATGTATGAGTTTAAAGATAATTGTACTATCATTGTCCTTATGGATGAAACGAAACCAATGATTTTGATGGAACATGTGGAGAAGTACTATGGGGACTTTCACGCCCTCAAAGATATCAACTTCTCTGTCCGACGCGGGGAGATCGTCGTGATCGCCGGTCCCAGTGGCAGTGGCAAATCGACCCTGATCCGCTGCATCAACCGCCTCGAAGAGATCAGCAGCGGGCACATCGTCGTCGATGGCGAAGACATTTACGCACGCAAAGGCAACATCAACCGCATCCGTTCCCGGGTGGGGATGGTGTTTCAGCACTTCAACCTCTTCCCGCACTTGACCATCCTCGAGAACGTCACCATCGGGCAAACCAAGGTCAAACATGCCCAGAAAAAAGAGGCCGACGAGCGGGCACAGGCACTGCTGGAGAAGGTAGGGCTCGGTCACAAGGCTCACGACTACCCCAATGCCCTCAGCGGCGGGCAGAAACAGCGGGTCGCCATCGCCCGCACCCTGGCGATGGCGCCGAGTGTCATCCTGTTCGACGAGCCCACCTCGGCACTCGATCCCGAGATGATTGGTGGGGTACTCGAGGTGATGAAATCACTTGCAAACGAAAACTACACCATTGTAGTCGTCACGCACGAAATGGGCTTTGCCAAAGAGGTGAGCGACCGCGTGGTCTTTATGGACGAGGGGGAGATCATTGAGGAGAACCATCCTGAGACTTTCTTCACCCACCCCTCAAGCGACCGTGCCAAACGCTTCCTCAAGGAAATCTTGACGCACTGACGGGCAGACGCCTCCATCTTAACATCAAAGGAGAAACACACGATGAAAAAAGCACTACTGATGGCATTGGCACTCGCCTTCGCTACGACAACCGCCTGGAGCGAGGACATCAACCTCTGGAAGAAATCAACCCTCAATGCGATCATCAACAAAGGGGAGCTGCGCGTGGGCATGGAGCCAGGCTACATGCCATTTGAGATGAAAGACAAAAAAGGGAACATCATTGGATTTGATGTCGATATGGCACGGGACATGGCCAAAAAAATGGGTGTCAAACTCAAATTGGTGCCCACGGCATGGGATGGAATCATCCCCGCGTTGCTCACCAGCAAATTTGACATCCTTATGTCAGGCATGACCATCACACAGAAGCGGAATCTCAAAGTCAACTTCGCCCACTCCTACATCAGCGTCGGTCAGACACTGATGATCCGCAAAGCACTGGCGGATAAGATCAAAAACGCGGCCGATCTCGACAAGCCGGAGTACACCGTCGTCACCAAACTCGGTGTCACCGGGGAGATCGCTGCACGTAAGATGTTCAAAAAAGCCAAAATCCGCACGTTTGAAACCGAAGCGGATGCCGCGCAAGAGGTGCTCAACGGCAAAGCCGATGCCATGATCTACGACAAACCCTATAATGCCATCTTCATGGCACAAAGAGGAAAAGGAAAACTGATCCACCTCGATCAGGATTTGACCTTCGAACCTCTTGGATGGGCGGTACGCAAAGGGGATCCGGATCTCCTCAACTGGATGGACAACTACCTCAATCAGATACAACATGACGGCACATACGACAAAATCTACAACAAATGGTTCAAATCAGACAGCTGGCTGGAGCGCGTACAGTAAGCATGAGCCGCAAACACACACCCCTTCTACAAAATCGAGCCGTCGGTCATATCATAGCACTGCTCTTCTTCGTCGGACTGGGCTATGCCCTGTTCGTCGCCGCTTCCGGGATGAACTACATCTGGAAGTGGGACTCCGTCCCTAAATATTTTGCCTACGAGCAGGAGACCACCATCGAGGCTCCATATGATGGCACCATATCTATAGACGGACACACCGTGACGATCAAGGGGACGGAGAAGAGCAAACAATACGACATGAGCGGCTACGACAAACTGAAGTATGAAAATGGGGAGAAGATCTACGAAGGGGATACTCTCGGCAGCAAAAAGAGTTGGACGGCAGGCCCCCTGACTAACGGTTTGATCACCACACTGAAGATTTCGGCATTGGCGGCTTTACTCTCCCTTGTTCTTGGGACAGTAATCGCCTTCATGAAGCTTTCAAATTATCAATTTTTCAAAGACATCGCTACCGTGTACATCACCGTCATTCGGGGGACACCTCTGCTGGTGCAGATCTTCATCTTTTACTTCATCGTCGCGACCATCTTCGACATTCCACGCTTCTATGCCGGGGTGATCTCACTGGGGATTTTCTACGGTGCCTATCTCGCCGAAGTATTACGGGGTGCGATCCAGTCGATCGATATTGGCCAGCATGAGGCGGCCAAATCGCTCGGGATGAACGGCTGGACAACCATGCGGTATGTCATCATGCCTCAGGCACTCAAACGGGCACTCCCCGCACTGGTAGGCGAAGTCATTGCGCTGGTCAAAGACAGTTCGCTCGTTTCGGTCATCTCCATTACTGATTTGACCAAAGTCGGACGGGAGATCGTCGCCAATACCTTTAGCCCTTTTGAGACATGGATCATCGTCGCATTGATCTATTTTGTGATCACCTTCAGCCTCTCAATTCTGGGACACCGTATCGAGAAGCGCATGCGGGAGCGGGGGGGATATTGATCCTGCCCATAGCCGTTTATCGGCTACGCTCCAACCAAAAATCTTCCTCCTCTTTTTCGCCTGCCTGCTGCAAGAGGTGCCCAAGGCTTTGTCGTGCTTTTTTGTCGCCATTAATGGCCGCTTCACGGTACCAGTATCGTGCTTGGATGAGATCAGTGGCGACACCCACTCCTCGCGCATACAGATCCCCAAGCATCCGAGCCGCTTTGGTATGGCCTTGTTGGGCGGCGTGACGGTAGAGGGCAAGAGCACGGACAGGATCGGAGGGCACTCCCTCCCCTCGGAGATACAGATTGCCCAGATTCCAAGCCGCTTTTTCGGATCCATTTTCGATCGCCTTGGCGTACCAATCACGTGCACGGGTGAGATTGCGATCGGTGCCGTACCCTCTGGCATATGCAACACCGAGGTTGTACATAGCCGGTGCACTCCCCCCCTGCGCCGCACGATGATACCAGATGAGTGCCTCAGAGAGATTTTTGTCGATCCCTTCCCCTTTGGAGAGCATGACTCCCATGTCGTACTGCGCAGCCGGAAGTCCTTGATCGGCGGCTTTGCGATACCATACTACTGCCTGTTTCTTGTCCATACGCCCGATGCTTCCCATATCATAGAGAAGCCCTACCGTAAACTGTGCACGCGGATACCCAGCATGCGCATACGGTTCAAGCTGTCGAAACGCTGCAGAGTAGTGATGCGATTTGAAGAGGGAAATACCACGATCGATGGCCGAAGAGGGGAGGCGAGCTTGCAGGAGCCCCCCTGTCAAAAGAAGGGATCTCCATAAAATACGAGAAAAGATATGGCTTAGATGCATCCCATTTCTTCGTCATCTTCGGCAGCGGGTTGAGCCGATTGTGCAGGGGGTGACTGTGTGGTGGCTGTTGACGTGGTTTGCGATGCCGCCGATGAGGGGGTCACCGTAGTTTGCACTGGGCACGATGCGAGAATCGCTTTTTTGAGACCCGCCAATGCTGTCTTACTTTTCGGATCACTTTGGAGGGCCTTGAGGGCCATTTTCTCTGCCCCTGTACGATCGTTTTTAGCCAGTGCCGCTTGACTGAGACCGAGGTATGTGTTGACCGCACGTGCTTTTGCCTGCGCCAACGCCGGCCCCGTCGTGGAGGCATACGCAGCCAGTGCCAAACCACCGGCGAGAATAATGGCTCCGCCAGTTACCGTAAGTTTTGTACTCATTGAGGCTTCCTTCTTGTTAATGTTTAGACAATTTTTTCAGCAGCACCAGGAAGAGAATGATCCCTGTCTCAAGTGCTACAGTCAGTAGATACGATGTGTACGCGTTTCCACCAAAAAGATCCTGCAATTTGAGGACACCAAGATTGGTCGAGGAGGCAAACGTAGCGATCGCGGGGTACAGGACAAAATAGAGGTACATCCCGGCCAGAACACCCAGCAAAAAGACCAGTGCATCCACCTTGCCACTGCCCAATCCCGCCACAGCGGTCCCGGGGCAATACCCCGCAATCACCATCCCAGCCCCAAAGAGCAACCC
>WFMQ01000123.1 GCA_015488995.1 Nitratifractor sp.
GTCACAATGACCGGGGGATTTTAAGTCCCCTGTGTCTACCATTCCACCACCCGGGCTACGGACACCGTAAAGTTTCCGAAATTTGTTATTAGGATTGTGAGATCTTAATGGAGCGGGCGAACGGGTTCGAACCGTCGACCCTCACCTTGGCAAGGTGATGCTCTACCACTGAGCTACGCCCGCATAGACAAATTCGGAGTGAGATTATAGCCAAAAATTCTTTGGATGTAAAGCCCTTTTGTGTGTTTGGCTATAATATCGTATGAAAAAAGCAGATTTACTTATCATTGGCGGGGGCGCAGCGGGCTTGAGTGCGGCGATTACTGCAGCCCGCGACGGACACAAGGTTCTCTTGCTTGAGCGCACCAAGCGTCTGGGCAAAAAACTCCTCGTCTCGGGGAATGGGCGGTGCAACCTCTCCAATGCCACAATCCAATCCCATCGGTATCACTCCGACACCCCCTCTTTTGTCGATGCAGTGCTCGCAGGATACAGCACTGACAGCGTCCGAGAATTTTTGGGCTCGATCGGGCTGGAGATCGTCGAGGGGAAGGAGGGGCAGCTGTTCCCTCTATCGCTGCAAGCCGCTACGGTGGTCGAGTTGTTGGAGTTTGCCGCACGGGAAGCGGGGGTGGAGATCGTCCTTGAGTGCGCGGTTGCATCCATCGCACACACAAAGTCTTTTGCAATTATCAGCAATCAGGGGCGTTTCACTGCACCCCGTCTCCTGCTTGCGACCGGGTCGGTGGCCGCTCCCCGTTTGGGTGGCTCTGACAGTGGGTATGGGTTGACTGCATCTCTGGGGCATACCCTCATCCCGCCCCGCCCGGCTCTCGTACAGTTGCGCTCAAGCGCACCGTGGCTCAAAACCTGCGCCGGCGTCAAAATCTCTGGCACCGCCACACTCTACGCCAACGGCGAAACCATCACCCAAAAGCAAGGAGATCTACTCTTTACCGACTACGGTATCAGCGGACTGGCGATCCTCGATCTGAGCCGTGAAGTAAGTACCCGACTGGCCGACCATGCCTACTGTGAACTCCGCCTCGATCTCCTGCCCGCCTATCCCAAAGAGAAACTCACTGCCCTCCTCCTGAGGCGAATCGACCCCAACAGCCGCAAACCTATCCTGCTGTGGCTCGAAGGGATCTTCCACAAGAAGCTCGCTCGCGCCCTCCTCGACCACACCCGTCTCCACGCCCAGACCGAAGCGGAACTCACCCGCAAATCGGTCAACACCCTCGTCCATGCGATCAAAAACCTCCCACTCCCCATCCACGATACACGGGGATTTGAGAGTGCCGAAGTGGCTGCTGGCGGGATCGATACGCGCGAAGTCGATCCGATCACCATGGAGTCACGCATCGTGCCGGGGCTCCATTTTGCTGGAGAGATCCTCGATGTGGACGGGGATCGTGGAGGGTTCAATCTGCATTTTGCCTGGGTGAGTGGGATACGCGCGGGGTCAAACTTGGTCACCGCCAAAGATCAATAAACATCATCATGGCTGCCGACATCCACGAGGATAATCACCTCATCACGAATGATAAAATCGATCACAATGCGGTACTGTATATTGATGGAGACCGATGAGTAGTGTTGCAATTTTCCTTCCGAATCTCAATCATCGCACAACACTGCCTCAATCGCTGCGAAATGCTGCTGAGAATCGGTATGATACTGCCCCTCTTCGATATCCTGTGTTACCTCAGCATAGGCACGGTCGAACTGATAGGCGCGGTAGGCTTCATACTCTTCAAACGGGACGACACAGTACTTGTTTTCCCTCGTACGTTTATAATCACTTCATTAAACTTCTCAAACATTTGGGCAAAGTTTAGCATCGAATGGTCATCGCTTCATCGTCCGAGACGACACCCTCATCCCCATCGACATCGGGAATGCTAATGAGATGTGCGGGAAATAGTGTTTATCTCCCCGCATTCTTCCGATCACGCGCCATCCGTCGGCGCTCGATGGGGTCGAGGCTTTTTTTGCGGATGCGGATGCTCTTGGGGGTCACTTCGATGAGTTCGTCCTCTTCGATCCACTCCATAGCGATTTCGAGGCTCATTTCACGAGGGGGGACGAGTTTGATCGCTTCATCGGCTCCGCTGGTGCGCATGTTGGTGAGTTGTTTCCCCTTGAGCGGGTTGACTTCGAGGTCACCGGGGCGGGCGGATTCGCCGATCACCATGCCGTTGTAGACTTTGTCCTGAGGGTGGATAAACATCGCCCCACGCGCCTGGAGATTGAAGATTGAGAAGGCGACGGCCTCTCCATTGTCCATCGAGACGAGGGCTCCCGGTGTCCGGCTGATGACCACGCCGCTGTAGGGGCGGTACTCGATGAAGGAGTGGTTCATGATCCCCTCCCCTTTGGTGTCGGTGAGAAATTCGCTGCGGAAGCCGATCAGTCCACGTGCCGGGATCTCAAACTCCAAACGTACGGTCCCATCGGGCATGGGAGTCAGGGAGGTCATCTCCGCCTTGCGCTTGCCCAGCTTCTCGATGGCAACGCCTTGAAACGCCTCTGGGACATCGACGACGAGGTGTTCAAACGGCTCCATTTTGACCCCATTCTCCTCTTTGGTGACGACCTCCGGGCGGGCGAGGAGGAATTCAAATCCTTCACGGCGCATGTTCTCGGCCAAGATACCGATCTGGAGCTCCCCACGGCCGGAGACTTTGAAGCTCGCCTCTCCGAGAGGCTCCATCCGCATGGCGATGTTGGTCTCCATCTCTTTTTCGAGGCGTTCCTGGATTTTGTTGGAGGTGACGTGCTTCCCTTCGGTACCGGCGAGCGGGCCGTCGTTGACCGAGAGGATGACCGAGAGGGTGGGCTCTTCGACGTGCATGGGATCGAGGGCGACGGGATTGACCGGGTCACAGATGCTGTCACCTACATCAATGTCCGAGAAGCCAGCAATAGCGACGATGTCCCCCGCCTCGGCTTCACTGATCTCCATCCGCTCAAGCCCCTTGAATCCGATCAGCTTGGAGATGCGGCTTTTGCTTTTGGCACCGGAGGCTTTGACGAGGACGTATTCGTCCCCTTTTTTGACCCGGCCGTTGAAGATCCGAGTGATCCCAATCCGTCCGACAAAGTTGTCGTTGTCGAGGGTGAAGACTTGCGCCTGAGTGTCATTGTCGGCTGAGCCTTCCGGGGAGGGGACTTTTTCAAGAATCGCTTCAAAGAGCGGGGTCATGTCCTTGTTCTCATCTTCGAGTTCCCACTTGGCGTAGCCATCCCGTGCTGCGGCGTAGAGGATGGGAAATTCAAGCTGTTCGTCGTTGGCATCGAGGGCGACCAGCAGGTCAAACACTTCATCGACGACCCGTTCAGGATCGGCACCGTCTTTGTCGATCTTGTTCACGACGACGACGGGGATGAGACCGAGTTCAATCGCTTTTTTTAGGACAAATTTGGTCTGAGGCATCACCCCTTCCTGCGCATCGACGAGCATCAGCACGCCATCGACCATCTTGAGCACCCGCTCCACTTCCCCGCCGAAGTCGGCGTGGCCTGGGGTGTCGATGATGTTGATCTTGTGGTCGCCATAGGTGATGGCGGTGTTTTTGGAGAGGATGGTGATGCCGCGCTCTTTTTCGATATCGTTGCTGTCCATGGCGCGTTCTTCGACCTCTTGGTGGGCGGCAAACGTACCGCTTTGCTGGAGGAGTTCATCGACGAGGGTGGTCTTGCCGTGGTCGACGTGGGCGATGACGGCGATATTTTTGATGTTTTGCATGGGGGTTTCCTGATGTTATTGGGTCAGACCCGCAACGATAACGCTAAAGCATTATCATTGAGGTCAGACCCGTGGGTAATTTTCGCGCATTATAGCGAAAAGAGATTAGGGGGAGTCTTCGGCTATGCTGGCACCTCCTCCAGCAGGGCGGTGGCGATCGTCTCAAATCCCTTCTCCTCATCGAGACGCTCCCGCACTTCGTTGATCGTCTCGGCTCGTGCAGTGTCTCCCAACTGTAGCATCAACCCTTTGAGTGCGTGGAGGATGCTGTCCTCCTCAGCCATCGTACGTCCCGATCGGGTCAGCATCGATGCGAGGGTATTGAGATTGGTCTCCAGATCTCGCTTCCCCTGAGCGGTGAGAGCCGTGATCTCCTCTTCGGCGAACCCAAACTGTTGAAAGTAGCTCCGGGCTGTCCCCTCGATCTCTTGGATGATTTTTCTCATGTACTAAGCTCCTCTATCAATGCAAATAGTTTTTCAGGCTGCAATGGTTTTTCGAGCAAACCAGTAAACCCACTCTCCTTGACGCGACGATACGTCTCCTTGTACACATCGGCACTGAATGCGTAAACCGGCGGGAGTGCTGGATGATCTGTTTGCAGTCTCTGCAGCAACTGATAGCCATCGAGTCCCGGCATCTTCAGATCCAGGAACATGACATCGTACGATACCAGACGGCACATCGCCAAAGCTTCGTGCCCTCCTCCGGCGGTGTCAATCTCGGCATGGGGATATCTTTTTTGGACAAAGAGCTTGAAAATGTCACGATTGGTCGTGATATCATCCACGACCAATATCCGAAGCGTGGTATCGCTCTCCACCACTGCTTCCCGCTTCTTCTCCGACCGTTCCGTAAAGATTTTGCAATACCGCGACACATCAAAACTGTACTGACACACCTCATCAAAATATTTGAGAGGGAGCGGGATCCCCGTCTCTTCTGCGAGGAAGAGTGTCCGATCAAATCGTCTCTGACTCCTCAAATAGTAGATCAGGGGATCAAATTTGGTGTAGGTGGAGGGGGTACCGTGTATCACGAGGATATCCGGCGTCTCCGATTGGGGGTCAAGCAAATAGCCGATAACCATCGCCTCATCATGATAGACCTGCACATCGACCCCAGATGCACGAAAGAAATCGGCTTTTTCGTCTTCTGCAAATCGTGCCTCTTCCGACTCAAGAAACACAAAAATCTTTTTGCCCCTGTGGGGGCACTCGACTGGCTGAATGTCATCAAAAATGAACCGAACCTCAAAGGCAGATCCCGCTCCTGGTGTGCTGGAGACGTGAAGGGTACCTCCCAGTCGCTCCGTCAATTGCTTGGCGATGTACATCCCCAGCCCAAGCCCCTGCTTGGTCATTTGGTAGCGGCTGTAGGGGGTGAAGATGTTTTCCACTTGTTCGGGGGTCATCCCGACACCAGTATCCGTCACCCGGAAGCCGATCTGCACCCCACGGGGGAGTGTCTCGACGTGCATCTCCAGCTTCACGTTCCCCGCTTCGGTATATTTAAAAGCATTACTCAGGAAGTTGATCACGACCTCCATGGTGTGCATCTTGTCCCCCCTGACCCTATACGGGAAAAAGGCCGGCACGAAGCCAAAAACAACATGGGGATTGTCCATGATGGGGACGTGATTGATCGCATCGAGGAGCATCGCATGGGGTGAAAAATACTCCGCGTGGATCTCAAGTTGGTTGCTATTGAGTTTCGTGATATCGAGGAGGTCTTTGACCAGCGATTGAAGGCTCTGGGCTCCACTCTGAGCTTTTTCGAGGTACTGCGCCTCTTCCCCTCGCAGGACGTGATTCTCCTCGATGAGAGCGAGATACCCTGTGATGGCGTTGAGCGATGTGCGCATTTCGTGGGAGAGGTTGGCCAGCATCCGCTCCTGCGTCGTGAGGAGGTCGTTGAGCTGATCGCTGACATTTTTGAGGATATGCTGGGCGGCATTGGAGCGTCTCTCCATCGTGGTGGCATAGAGGTACCGATCGACGAAGAGGTAATTAAAAAGCATCTCATTCCCCACATGGAGTTGCTCTCTCTCTTCCTCTGTCTCCGCCGACCTGTACAGATAGGAAAAGCCATGAAAGAGGAAATGGATCAATTTTCGTACATACTCAGGATGATCTTCATTGCGAAAAAGGCTGTACTGCAATGCATAGACTATCTCCTGATCTTGACCCGACAAGACCCTTTGCAACTGTTCGACCATTTGGTTCGATTCCGCTTCCGAGCGACCAAACGTCTCTTCCATCTCACGGACAAAGTAGGCACGTTGTTTTGCGGTCATCTTCATCGGGATCCTTTGTATGCAAATCCAACGATTGTGAGGGTTTGGTTGTGTAGCAGAGGCGTATCTGTATGGTGGGACAATGCCGGTCGACCCACTTCACCAAACGTATGAAGACCAACAAAGGTATTCCCAAGGTGCTGTTGAATATCTTCGAGATACAGGTATTCCATCATCCCAAGATTTTCAGCAATCCCAATGCAAAAAAAGAATAAAAATACATGTTGGGGAGATAGAGAAGTATAAAGGCATCTGAGTCGGTTGACCTGTCCATCTTTGCTCAGCATGATTCCTACCTTGAGATAGTCACCGTGTGCGATGTCCCGGTAGAGGAGAATGCTTCTCTCCTCGCGATTGATCGAAATCATGGAAGCGATCGGAGCATGGATCCAATCTGACTCTGCCTCCCTCCCGAGAAAAAGGGGATACCCAAAAGCGGCAATCGCGTCATCATCCAATGTACCCGTCAGGGATTCGATCACATCGAGAGCGGGACGGTGGTTGATCTCATAGAGATGCTTCCCCTCAGCGCGGGTGATCTCCAGAGGAAGCCCCACTGGGCGAAAGAGGTGGAACGTCATCTCTTCCCATTGATACCGATCCTCTTCGAGAAGCCACAGCATGAAATGATCAGGATACAATGCCCCGTTGCAATAGATTACCGGTTGTCCCCCCTCTTTTATCCTACCCGCAATCCCTCCGACGATATGCTCTGTCCCGAGATAGGCGGGGAGCTCTACGAGCATCTGTTCAAAGGCTGTCGAGGAGAAACTGCTCAAGAGTATGGCAGAGTAGGGGCGCGGCAAAGGGGCATCCGGTAGGTGGATCTCGCCCGCTGCATCCCGTCCGTGTATCTCGATCCGGTAACTCTCCTGCGGAGCATCCATGCAGAGATAGACGGTGGGGAACTCCCGATTTCGTTCGGCGTACGGCCTACGATTGGCGATGTTGAGTGCGCTGCTCGCTCCGAGGATATCGACACCCGGATAGCGATCCTGAAGCACCGCACACTCCTGCACAAACGCTTCCTGCGCATCGCTCCGGAAAAACCCGATGATCACCGTCGGGACAAAATCGAGTCGGTCGAGGGTCGCTCCGGTCAGTGCCATCTGTCGCATGGAGACCTCCTCCCTCTCGGTATCGATGGCATCATGTCTCTCATATCTGTAGCAATCGGGCGAAGCTCTCTTTGAACACATCCGGCATGATCGGCTTGCGCAAAAAGAGATCAAAGAAAGGTTGCTCCTCTTCGTATTTGCTCGGGTAGATCGTCAGGGCTGCCAAGCGGGTCGCTTCACTCTTCTCACGAGAGGCTATGGCAATCTCTACGCCCGATCCATCGGGGAGATTCATGTCGATGATCATGGCATCGTAGGGGGGATTGTCCGCGATGAGAGTCCGTGCCTCCGCGATGCTGTGCACGGCATCAATCTCGATCTCAACCGGCACCTCTTTTGTGAACATCTTGATCACTTTTTCCTCAAATTCCAGATTGAAATCCACATCATCGACGATCAGGATTTTTTTGTGTTCTGCCATCATTTTCTCCTTCTAAAAGATACTAATTCAGAGATTAGTATTCATGCATACTATCAAAAAATCAAATCCCGTGTCTATCAGTCTGTTCTTACATACGATCACGTGCAAGCGGCATCGCATTGTGAAGTGCATATTCTATCAGCTGTTTGGTCGTGCTGAGGTGGAGTTTTTCGAGGATGCGGGTGCGGTAGGTAGAGATGGTCTTGGGGCTGAGTCCGAGGTGCTCTGCGATCTCTTTGTTGCTTTTTTTCGCAGCAAAATGGGTATAGACCTCGTACTCTCTATCTGAGAGGGTTGCGAGGGGATCTTCGGGTACTTTGGTCAAGGTGATCCCGTAGGGGAGTGTCTCCCGGTACGCCGACCCCAAGTAGATCTCGCCGCGAAGGATCGTATCCACCGCCGTGTGCAGCATCCCATGCAAGGCACTCTTGTCGAGATACCCCCACGCACCCGCGTGGATCGATAACAGCGCGTATGGATCCTCAGGATACTGACTGAGTACCAGGATGGGAAGATCCGGATAGCGATCGCTGACCTCCCGCACGGTATGGATACCATAGCTATCCCCGAGATTGAGATCGAGGATCAGCAGATCGTAGTGTGCATGCTGGAGGTGGTGCAGCGTCTCAGCAAAGGTACTCGCCTCATCCTCGATGCACCACCGCTCTTCAGACATGAGAGCAAAACGTACCCCCATACGTACAATCCCATGATCATCTGCGACAAGAATCCTTATAGAATTCATAATTTTCCCCTAATATATATATATATATATATATATTGAGCCTATCTTTATCAATACTTAAATTCCTTAGTAGCCTATACCCACAGGATAATTTCAGAGAAATATACTCTTTTATACCATTCAAGTACCTTAGAAAGCCCTATATTACGGCTATTATGGGCCAAGCCAACTGGGAAAAGCCCTTTAAATTGTAGGATAAGCCTGATACGCTATGAGTCTTTTTTCTGCTACACTTCTCAGCACACACTATAAAAGGAGTGATCTAATGTCATCATTTAAGTCTCTTTTCTTGGTACCTCTCTTGTGGACTGGGCTTCTGCTTGCCCAGCCAGTATCCGCCAAGAATGACATCCAAACAATCGAAAAATTGGGGAAACAAATGTCCAACATCCGCCTCATGCTGGAGACCTATGCCCTGCTGGGTATGGGGATCCCCTACTCCCACCCCGATAAGATCCTCACGCAGAGTATCACCGAGTACGAAGGACTCTTGGATGAGCTCCAGCACGATTACCCCAAGGATACCACCATCCAAACAAGCGTCCAAAACAGCCGCAAGGCATGGAAAGGGCTCAAACATGTCTTGACCACTCTCAAAGGCAAGGACAAAGCTGCCCTCAAAAAAGATGCACTGTTTTTTCACGCCAACATCCACTCCATCATCAAAGAGATGTCCGCCGACAAAGCCTATCTGATGCACAAAAACAAGATCAAGCACGCCGATCTCCTCAATGCGGCGATGGAGGTGGGAGCTTCGGCACGCCGCTTGTCATCACACTACATGATGAAGCTCTGGAAGCTGGATGACCCCACCATCAAAACCCATTGGGATCAAGGGATCGCGATCTACGAAAAGTCCCTTGCGACCCTCAAGAGATCATCCTATGCCAGTGATCCCACCTTCAAGGCTCTGCTCGATACGTCTGCCCATGCCTTGGCGTATTTCAAGATGCTTTTCGGTACGGGTATGGGACACATGCCCACTCTCGTACACAAAAAAGCAGAAAAAGTCTACACGGATGCGATGAAAATGTCGAGCATCATCGCTGCGTCTATCGCTCACTAAATACCCATTCCAAGGAGGATATCATGAAACGTCTGATCCAAAGTGCACTTACCGCCCTCATCATCGGAGCAACTGGTTTGCTGGGAGGGGGTCTTGATCCAGTCGTGATCAATGCCAAACTCATCCAAGTCACATCACAAGCATTGGCCAAAAACTACTTTTACATCGAGCAGGAGATCGAGACATCTTCCGCAAAGAGAGCGCTCAAGAAAAACATCATTACCCTCGATGATGCCATACACAAATTGCAACTCAAAATCAAAAATCCTGAAAGCAAAAAGATTGTTGAATTTATGTTTTTCAGTATCGATGAATTGAAATCTACCATCAAGCAGAATTACACTGCCGAAAATGGTGGTTTGGTCCTTGACTATACGGAGGCACTCTATGAGGGATCTGGCTCCATCATCAAAAAGAGTCCTTTCAAGCTTGCGCCTCCGATGAAGAACCTTACCGCTATGGCACTGCTCCTCGAGCGTGCTTCCAAGTTTTACATCGCATTTCGTGCGGGGTATACCGATGATGTCAACATCCAACAAGCCAAAGAGGCTGTCCAATCCTTCCAAGAAAATCTCGACACGATCAAAAATTTTCCCTTCCCGGGTCCCCTCACCAATGGCCCCTTGCGCAAGCTCACCAAGTACTGGCCTGTCAGCAAAAGTTTCTATCTCGGGATCAAGAAAAGTGACTTACCTACTATTGTCTTCATCTCGACCAAACACATGAAAAATGCTATTCGTCACATCATTGATTATTATCGTACCAAGGGTAAAGTCCAAAAAGGGATATAAGACTCTGTACGAAGTCTCATATCTCTACCACCCCTCCTGAACAGTGGGATACTCCCCTCTGTCCGATGGAGCGTGAAAAAGAGGAAATGTCTTATGATAAAAAAATTAAAACGCATCAGTCTGCTGGCAGTGCTGATACCCATTACGATGTTTTTGGCGGGGAGTCTCTACCTCACCTATGCTCAGTGGCAGACATACACCACCACCAATCGTGCCGTCGATACACTGGACCAAGTCCATGCACTGGAACAGCTCAGTACTACCTACTATGATGAGCTCAACTGCCTCGCCCAAGCCTCAGGACTCCATGAAGAGATCGACAAAAGGTGTCACAAGGCACGGGAAGCCGTCGATCAGACTGTCCTCCATATCATGGATCACACACGCGAAGAACCTTTATTTCGCACGTATGCTCACGTGCTCTTGCCCGAGAAAAATACACTACTCAAAAAGGCATTGCCCAATCCCAAGCTCATGATTGCCCTGCTCAAAAACATCCGGTACGATCTCGACAGCAGCCGTCATCTCGATGTAGCGACACTGATCCACGGCAACTATGCTCTGCGGATGATCGACCCCATCTACCAGTCGATGACCCATTATGGTCTTGAAGCCAGTGAACTCAATACCAAGAACAACCTTCTCTTGATACAAAGCCTGACACGGATGATGCGGGCTACCCAGCGGGAACGCATCCTCATCGCTTATCAGATCGCCAGCCGTAGCCCTCTTTCTCAAGCGCAACTCAAAGATCTCGATACTTTCATCTCTCACGCTTCGGTTCAGCTCGACAATCTACCGGGTCTTCCCGAATCGGTACACCGTCTTTTTAGTGGCAAAGATTATGAAACACTTCTTGATCAAATTGAAGAGGCACAAATCAATCTGATCTCCAACTACAAAACAGGAGACTATGACCTGGGTCTGGAGCAATGGGACACCCTCATCCATGATAAAATCCATCGTCTATCTCAGGCTATGGAATCCCTCTATACTGACAGTCGTCACACACTGACTGCGGCACTGACGCACGAAGAGCAAACCATGATGATCGGCTTTGTCTTCACTCTGTTGAGTCTCATTTTCTTCATTTACATGCTCATCTACTACACCAAGGTACGGGGCGAAGATGTCGCCCTCGAAAACGTCGTCTCCCAAGTCGAAGCCTTCTCTCATCTGAAGTCAGGTGACAAACAGATCCTCCCTGCGATCCCAAAGAATCTCAACAACAAAAAAGAGGTCTATCACTATCTCGAGTCAATCCTCCATCTCCTCCACCAAAAAGAGATCGAAGCCGAAGAAGCCAACAAAGCCAAGAGTCTCTTCCTCGCCAACATGTCGCACGAGATCCGCACCCCGCTCAACGGGATTGTTGGTTTCACCCAATTGCTCCAAAATTCGATCCGAAATCCCCAAGAACAAGAATACATCTCGATCATCATGGAGAGTTCTGAACATCTGTTGAACATCATCAACGATATTTTGGATTTGACAAAAATCAGTGCCGAAAAAATGACCCTCGAAACTACCTCATTTGATCTCATCAAAAAAGTCGAAACCACCGTGGATATTTTGCGCGTAAAATTTGAACAAAAGGAGATCAGCCTGAGTGTCTATACCGATCCCGGTATCGACCGCAATCGTTTGGGTGATCCGACCAAACTCTCTCAAGTCCTCACCAATCTCATCGGTAATGCTATCAAATTTACCCCCGAATATGGCATCATCGATCTCTTGATCTATCCAGGTAACGATCCCGAGACAATCTTCTTCTCGGTCAAGGACAGTGGCATCGGTATCAACGAAGATCAGCAAAAGAAGATCTTCGAAGCGTTTGCCCAAGCCGACCTCTCGACTACACGCGAATACGGCGGTACAGGACTGGGCTTGGCGATCTCCTCCAAAATCGTCACACAGATGGGAGGCGAACTCCTCCTCGAAAGTGAAATAGGACACGGCAGTACCTTTAGCTTCGCTGTCCCCCTCCCCATCGATAGGGTGTCTCCACAAAAATCCTATCCCACCTTTACACCGAGAACAATTGGTCTGGCACTCCCCGATGCAAGTATTTATCGCGATGTGGATCACTATCTCGGTGAGTATATCGCCTATTTTGGTTCACAGATTCAGGTATATACTTACGACAACCTCTTCGATACCAAACTCTCCATCACATGGCCCGAAATGATGCTGTTTGATCATACCCTCTATCGTGCTCAAGACGACCTGGACAAGATAGCATCTCTCCCCTGCCCCACTGTACTGATCACCAATGGCAATCTCAGGATCCGCATCGATCCCGAACGTCATATTTTTTATCGCGTTATAGAAGCACCAATCACGCTATCCAAAGTCATCAGTATCTTGAGTCAGCCTTCAGCGGATCAACCGAAGCAACCTGCTCTGGAAGAGTCCATGAATGCAATGCCCTATTTTGGCCCTCTCAAAATCCTTGTCGCAGAAGACAACCCCATCAACCAAAAATTGATCCGCGCAACTCTGGAAAAGTTTGGACTACATATCACCCTTGCCAACAATGGAAAAGAAGCTCTCCAAGCACGGAAAGAGAGCCAATATGATTTGGTCATGATGGACATCCAGATGCCCGTCATGAACGGAGTGGCCGCGACACAGAAGATACTCGAATACGAGCAATTCAATTCACTCAAGCATATCCCAATCATCGCTCTGACAGCCAATGCCCTGAGTGGAGACCGAGAAAAATATCTCAAAGAAGGGATGGACGGCTACCTCTCCAAGCCCATCCATATCAAAGAGCTTCAAGCAACCATTGCGAGCTTCTTTCCCGAGATCCCAGCTCCAATCGACGCAACATCGGTCAAGACACACAAGGCGCACGTGAAAAATACCGAACAACCTACGGGGCATCCTGAAGCTGTCACCACCCAACCAGAGGAGGAAACACCACTCACCTCTCCCAAAACACCGCAGACCTCAGCCCCCAAAAATCCTACCATTCAACAAGAGTCTCGCATCCTCCTCTACATCAAGTCCGATGAACACCGTGCCCGATACCAAGCAAAATTCGAACAGCTTGGATACCACGTCACCCCTGCCGTCCAGATCAAAGATGTCGTGTTCAAATTGAATGGAGATACTCCCTACCAATATACCGTATGTGAAGTGGCATCTCTGGCTGGATACGCCAAACAAATATGCCAATTTATCGAGCATCACGATTCACATCCAGTCATGCTGACCCCTTCGGATCGTCTCGATGCCTATCCCTACTGTTCTTCTCTTGCCAACATCCATACCGGCATCGATAGGATCGCAGATCTCTTAAAATAGGATGCCACTCACATCCTATCCGTACTCGATCCAGATCCCTGAGAGCTCCTGGTAGATCTTCATCGCATAGCGGTCGGTCATCGCGGCGATGTAGTCGGCAACGACACGCGCTTGGGGTCGCCGATCGATGAGGGCTTTCTGGCGGGAGGGGAGCAAGGAAGTGTCTTCGTTGAACGCACGGTAGAGGGCACGGATGCATGCTTTGCCAGCGTGCATTTTGCGGACAATTTTTTCATGGCGGTAGAGGGTGGCAAAGAGGCGTTTTTTGAGACGCTTGAGCTCGGTAGTGATCTCGGGAGAGAAGCCCACTGGCAGAGGGGTCGAAGCATCGAGAGTCGCACAGATGGGTGTCTCCTTCCGATGGATTTCTACGCCAGGGCGAGAGGTGCGGATGAAGTCCTCGACCAGCAGCTTGATGAGTGCCGCGACGAAGCGGTGGCGGTAGAGCGGATGCTCCTGCCCGATCCCCTCATCCTGCACCATCCGATCCACCCGCTGCGCCAACGGCTCATCGAGGAGATCGGCAAACGTGATCAATCCGTATTTGATCCCATCATCAATGTCGTGGCTGGTGTAGGCGATCTCATCAGCATGATCGACCACCATCGCTTCGAGAGAGGGGTGACGATCGAGATCGAAGCTCTCGACGATCTCAGTGGGCAAGAATGGCTTGTGGTAGGGATAGGAGTGTTTGAGCACCCCTTCGAGGGTCGCAAAGGTGAGATTAAGCCCATCGAAATCGGGGTAGCGTTTCTCCAGCCGAGTGAGGACGCGAAACGATTGGAAATTGTGTTCGAAGCCGTTGGGGTGGCCGTCGCCCTTGAGCATCGCATCAAGTATATCTCCTCCGATGTGTCCGAAGGGGGTGTGCCCCAGGTCGTGACTGAGGGCAATCACTTCTGAGAGCGTCTCATCAAGCCCCAGCTGCCGTGCCAACGTCCGAGCGATCTGACTCACTTCGAGTGAGTGGGTCAGGCGGGTACGGAAATAATCCCCCTCGTGGTTGAGAAACACTTGGGTCTTGTACTCCAGCCGCCGAAACGAACTGCAATGGAGCACCCGGTCACGATCCCGCGCAAACGGGTCACGAAAATCATCGTGAAAGCCAAAAAATCTCTCGGAAGGTTGCATACCGATTTCCTTGGTCAAAAATTTAAGAGGTGGTTACAAACACCTCTTATAATCCATTCTGCTATAATTGTACCCAATATTACCCCACTAACTAAACACCCAAACGTTTGAGAGAGTGAGACGAGATGAGATGTGCGTGAAAAAATCTGCAGGACTGGCCGTAGTCAATTGCCCGCAGGAAATGCCCTTGGGGTGCAAAGATTTTTTTGCGTGCAGGTCGTCTCGTATCGCTCTCCCCGAAGGGTGCAGCACTTTCGCCCATACTCGGCGTTAGATTTTCTTGAATTCGCTAAGGCGAGTCCTTCAAAAATCTGCCTTGATTATGAACGAAATTGCCGCATCAA
>WFMQ01000124.1 GCA_015488995.1 Nitratifractor sp.
ATTATATTCATTAATATTTTTTAAGGAGGTGATTGTGTGTCCGATCGCTTGGAAGCAGGTGGAGAGATGCGCGTAAATGTATTTTGAATATATTTTATATTATGTTAACCAATATAGATACTTGTTGCCAAAGCTGTGATGCTCGTGTTCATGAGATGTGTGCACAATCCAAGCCGCACCTGTAGGTTCGGCGATGATTATACGCGAAATCCATGGATACAGTGATTGTGACTAACGAAGATAACATCACCTCCGGGGCCTAGACTTTGGTTCAATCAAACGCGCAAGCGTGTCTCAGGAGTAGAGAGACCTTAGTCCCGTATTAAAACCGTAAAAATCTATTCAGCTATTGTGTGGTGTGGCAGGGCTTTATGTTTCTGCATTGCGGGACTAAAGTTCCCTACTCCTGGACTCGAAACTCATGTTTTAAGACCCCTCAAAACCCTGCCCTGCTACATAATTACCTATCCGAAAAACTTTCACTGCTCGAAAACACTGTTTGTTTGAGGCGGCGTTGTTTTTGTCGGGTGATCTGTTGCTGGAGGTAGCGGATGATGACGGTGCTGTTTTGTTTTTGGGCGATGCCCATGGGGCTCATACCGTATGCGTCGAGGTTGAAGATGCGTGCGCCCCGCTCGACCAACATCCGCACCAAGACCGCGTTGTTGGTCTCGATGGCGATGTTGAGGGGGATCTTCCCTTCGGGTGTCCGACCATTGATATCGGCACCGAGAGCCAGTAGTCGCCGGATATCGATAAACGACTGACTGCGGATGGCGTGCTCAAGTTGCGTCGGCAGGTGGATTGCCGTATTGCCGTTACCCTTTTGGGTCACCGTTGCATGGACGGGTGGGGTCAGGATGGCTGCTTGACGTGCGACTTTTTGTGCGGGGCGCAACTTGTCGACGGGGGTTTTCTTCTCCGCGTAGTAGACACCCGGCGTCTCCCTGCTGTAGTCATCGACGGTCTTAAAGATCCATCCCTGCCCCTTCATGATCCGGATAAATGTCCGAAGCTGCTGGGTATTGTATGCCGAACGAAACATGAAGTCGTGTGCGAGCAAGACCACTTTGCCCCGCTTGGCGGTGTGGGCACCCTGATAGCGGAGATTGACCCGTCGTGCCATTTCTGCACCGTCAAACAAAGGGCGTTGGGTCTTGTGACTGAACAGCCACTCCACATCCCAGCCGTAGGTGAAATACCCCTGCTCCCACAACGCATTGTATTTGGGGATCTCGCGCCCACGCTGCGCGACGCTGATGCCCCAATCGTCCCGCTTGACCATCGGCAGACGCCAAACATTTCGACCACAGAGACGGAGGTACTTTGCCCCACCGATCGCCCGCTGTGCCTTGTCGATATCAGCCACGACGTGCGCAGCTGGGCTGTTGTAGAAGCGTCGGTAGTGATTGTTGGCGTGGGTATAGGTGTGGTTGGCGACGAGGAGATTGGGCATGGCCAATTCTTGGTGGAACAGTTTGGGATGCCGGACGACCTCCCGCCCGATGCAAAACATGGTCGCCTTGACATTCTCCTCTTTCAAGACACGCAGGAGATTGGCCGTCCCGCCGATCGGCCCATCGTCAAACGTCATGTAGAGGGTTTTTTCTTTGGCCGCGTGGTAGGCTTGCTCCATGGCACTCGGGGTGAGCCTTTCGGTCATGGCCAGTAGTTTTTCGAGGCGTTTGCCTGTCGGCAATTCACTGTCGCCCGCGTGTTCAGTCTCAGCCCGCGTTCCGTTGGCCTCATGGGTACGGTTGGTCTCACCCAACGGATGCGTGTGATGCCTCCTCTGCACCACGGCATTCGGTGTCGCCGTATGTACGTGTACCACGGCTCTCTTCGGCCGTGGTGGCAAGATCATCCCCTCGACCGATTCATCCTTGGATGTGGAGTGTGGTCGAGTATGAGGCTTCTTGCGATGGGTTTGGGTAGGTTGTGCTGGCTGCACCTGAAGATGAATCACCTCCTGCTGAGGGGGAGTCCGTGGCGACGTAGGAGATCGATGATGCGTCCGACCACTCAGGATATCCATGGGATTGGGGTGTGCGCCGTCGGCGATGCCTATGCTGGAAAAAGCCAACAAAGCAAAAGCCGTACGTGCGAAACGGGAAGAGGTAATAATAGCAAATGACATGGTGGGGAGAAAATCCTGTTTGATAGATTGAGTCGCCTGTAAAATGGGGGAGATTATACCACAGTGCACCCACGATTTTTCCTTGATGGAATCATCTTAATTATAAATGTAAGCTACTATAATATGTTACCAAACACACAGAGGTGTATCCATGGCAAAAAAGAAACAGAAATACCGCATCAAGCTCAACAACAAAGTCCGGGAGATTTTCGGCGGATTGCCCTTTGACGAGGGGGTAGCCACTCTCCCCGATGATCGCCTCACCGAGCTGATGCTCATCACCGAGCTGGAGCACCCCTCCCTCGAGCGTGATGCGATGATCCGGACCCTGAGACGAGTCTGGAGTGAGGGGGGATATGCTGAGCGCAAAGCGATGGTCTCCTATCTCCGAGGAGTGATGAGATCGGACACACCTGCCCCATCCATCCCGCACCCAGCGACCGAAGACACCGTGACACGCTTGCTGACTTTGATCGCCCCTCACGCCCCCACTCCCGAGGAAGAGCAGGCGATCCTCGAACAGTTTATCGACGTACGACCGGGCAAAATCACCCCCGAAAAAATTGCAAATGCCCTCCACTATCGCCGACTCAAAGAGCGCACCGGGCGGCTTGAAACCCAGCTTGGAGTGACCCTGCGGAGTGATGGGGAGATGGAGTGGCACCACCCGTTTCGTTTCGCCCTCCCCGACCACGATTTTATCAAGACCCTTGAGGTGCACACCACCGGACTCGACCTCGCAACATCCCTCAAAATGGAGGATGACGAGATCATTTCCCACCTGCAAAAAATCAAAGAAGCACGCATCACTCAGCGGCAAGAGCAGATCGATGCGTTTCTCGCCGAACTTTTTGCCCGCCCCCACCCCTGGCTGAGTCCCAAGCAGATCGAGACACACCTGCGCCGGATGCCACCGGAGGGAGATCTGTGGCATACCCCGATTGACTTCATGGTCTGCGAAGCGATCGTCCATCGGATCGACTCCAGCCTGATCCTCAGCATGCGCCACGACTCCTACACCATCGAACACCCGCAAACACTCGAGCTCCGTGGTCGCACCCTCCCCTACCGCCTCCGTGTCGCGTACGGAAAACCTTTCTGTTATGGTACGATCTGGCGGGGAAATCCTCTCCCAATCCTCGAGGATCTCGCCGAAGTCAAAGAACAGACTCTCGCACATTTTGAGAAGGGGCTTCGAGAGATCTATGGTGAGGCAAGACTCCTGACAATGGGGCTTGAAATCTCAGATGATATTGTATGGGATCATATACTTCAGTTCCTCGAGCCCCAGCTTATCGCTTCAGAAAACCTCACGATCAAAGGGAAGACACTCCGACGCATCCTCTACCATTTTGGTGAGTACCTTCAGCCACTTCGGGAGAAAAAGAAGCGTGAAGAGCTCCTCGCAAAAACCATCCGGGATTTCAAGCATCTCTTCCCCCTCGCCCGCTCGCTGGGGCGCAAGATTATCTTCCACGCCGGTCCCACCAACAGCGGCAAAACGTACGCAGCGATGGCGCATCTCCGTGCCGCTCAGACGGGTTACTACCTCGCCCCCCTCCGCCTGCTGGCACTTGAAGGGTACGAATCACTGAGAGAGCACGGCATCGCCGCCTCCCTCATCACCGGTGAGGAGGAGATCTTCGATGACGCCTCCACCCACATCAGCTCCACCATCGAGATGCTCAATTTTGAGGCCGATGTGGACTGCTGTGTGATTGACGAGATCCAAATGATCGCCGACCGGGATCGGGGATGGGCATGGGCCAATGCCCTCATCGGTGCCCCAGCACGCACCGTCATCCTCACCGGATCGGCCGATGCCATCTCGGCTGTCTCTGAGCTGGCGGCTTATCTTGGAGAGGAGCTGGAGATCGTCGCCTTCGAGCGCAAAAATCCACTCGAAGTCCTCCCCCGCCCCGTCCCACTCCCAAAAATCAAACCCCTCACCGCTGTGGTCGCCTTCTCCCGCAAAGAGGTGCTTGCCTTCCGCCAACGGCTCAGTACCCACCACCGTGTCTCGGTGATCTATGGCAACCTCTCCCCCGAAGTGCGCCGCGAGGAGGCCCGCAAATTTCGTGAGGGGGAGAGCGACATCCTTGTCGCCACCGATGCCATCGCCATGGGGCTCAATCTCCCCATCCGCACCCTGCTCTTCGCCCGGGACAACAAATTTGACGGCCTGCGCCGCCGGGAGCTGACCACCACCGAGATCCTCCAGATCTCCGGACGTGCCGGACGGTACGGGATGCACGAACGTGGCTACGTCGGTGCCCTCGATGCCCCGGCACTCGAGACCATCACTGCGAAGTTCCATGCCCCCCTCCCCGACATCACGCTCCCCTTCTCCGTGATGGCCAGCCTCCACCATGTGATGCTCATCGGAGAGATCCTCGAGACCGATGATCTGCTCCACATCCTCACGTTTTTTGCCGACAACATGGAGTTTGACGGCCCCTTCCAGGCCGCCAACATCGAATCGATGCTTGCCATTGCCGAGATCGTAGGGAATTATCAGCTCGATCTCCGCTCCCGCTACCATCTCGCCACTGCGCCCGTGAGCATCAACTCCCCCTACATCGAATCGGTCTTCCACCGCTATCTCAAACGACTCGAAAAAGACGAGAACGTCCCCTACATCC
>WFMQ01000125.1 GCA_015488995.1 Nitratifractor sp.
AGTGAGCCCTCCGAGCTCGCCCAGCATGTGATGGAGGATGCCGATCCGGAGTTTGTCACCAAGCTGACCCCAGGTGATCTGATCGTCGCCGGGGTCAATTTCGGAAGCGGCAGCTCCCGTGAGCACGCCCCCATCGCCCTCAAGGCCGCCGGAGTGGCAGCAGTGATCGCACCGAGCTTCGCCCGGATTTTTTACCGCAATGCGTTCAACATGGGCTTGCCGATCTTTGAACTCCCCGAAGCGAATGAGATCGCCGAAGGGGACACCGTCCGTATCGACATGAGCACCGGTGAAATCATCAACGAGACACAGGGGAACACGTACAAATTTACCCCCATCCCTCCCTTTATGCAGGAGTTGGTGGATGCCGGTGGGCTTATCGCGTACGCTCAAAAAGAGATTGCCAAACACGAGACAACAGCCAAGGGGGCAGCATGAGCCGTCACTACAAAATAGGTGTCATCAAAGGGGATGGCATCGGCCCCGAGATTGTCGACGAAGCGATCAAAGTCCTTGACGCGGTAGCCGCCGTCGAAAACATCCATTTCACCTACGACGAGATGCTCCTTGGCGGAGCGGCGATTGATGCGACGGGTGTCCCCCTCCCCGAGGAGACAATCCAAGGGGTCAAGCGATGTGATGCGGTGCTCTTCGGTGCGATAGGCGGGCCCAAATGGGACACCTTGGAGCGGCATCTGCGCCCTGAGAGTGGTTTGTTGGGATTGCGCAAAGCGATGGGGACGTTTGCCAATCTCCGCCCGGCGACGGTCTATGAAGAGCTGGTCAACGCCTCCACCCTCAAGCCCGAAGTGGTGAGTGGGGTCGATATCATGGTCGTCCGGGAGCTCACCGGGGGGATCTACTTTGGTCAGCCCCGCGAGCAGCACGACGATCGAGCATTTAATACCATGATTTACACCCGTGAAGAGGTGCTACGCATCGCCAAAGTGGCCTTCGAGATCGCCATGAAGCGGGAGAAGCGTCTCTGCTCAGTGGACAAAGCCAATGTATTGGAAGTGAGTCAGTTTTGGCGGGACATCGTCGAAGAAGTTGCGGTCGGCTACCCCGAAGTGGAACTCAGCCACATGTACGTGGACAATGCCGCGATGCAGCTGATCCGTGATCCCAAGCAGTTTGATGTGATCCTCACGGGCAACATTTTCGGTGACATCCTCTCCGATGCGGCGAGCATGCTCAGCGGCTCGATCGGATTGTTGCCGAGTGCGAGTACTGGAGAGGGGGTCGGACTCTTCGAGCCCATCCATGGCTCCGCACCTGACATCGCCGGGCAGGGGATCGCCAACCCCATCGCCACCATCGCCAGTGCGGCGATGATGCTCCGGTATGCGCTGGGAGAAGTGCGTGCGGCTGATCGGATCGAAGCCGCGATCAAACGCACCCTCCACGAAGGGTACCGTACCGGTGACATCGGGGCATACGATGCCAAAGAGATATGTGCGACCGATCAGATGGGCGGGATCATTGCCGATTATGCCTCACAAGTGTAAGGGCGCTGCGATGGAACAACGCGCACGCGTCCTCATCGACTGCCCCGATGAAAAGGGGCTGGTGTACAAGATCTCCAAAGTCTTTTACGATCGGGATCTCAACATTGAAAACAACCGGGAGTTTGTGGACAAAGAGAACGGTCGCTTTTTCATGCGGACGGTTGTGACCGGGGTGTTTGAATCGGAGGATCTCACGCAAGCACTTCAGCGTGTCGTCCCGCCCCATTCGGATATCCAGCTGGTGCTGCCACGGCGTAAGAAAATCATCCTTTTGGCGACGAAAGAAGCCCATGCCCTCGGCGACATCCTCATCCGCCATGCCGATGGGGAGCTTGAGGCCGACATCGAGGCGGTCATCGCCAACCACGATACGCTCCGTCCGCTCGTCGAGCGGTTTGATATCCCCTTCCACCTCGTTTCAGCCGAAGGGCTCTCCCGTGAAGCGCACGAAGCTGAAGTGATGGCACAGATCGATCGGTACGATTTTGACTACATGGTTCTCGCCAAATACATGCGGATCCTCACCCCGACCTTTGTCGCAGCGTATGCCCGGAAGATCCTCAACATCCACCACTCCTTCCTCCCCGCGTTTGTCGGAGCCAATCCGTACAAACAAGCGTACGACCGAGGGGTCAAGATCATCGGAGCCACGGCACACTTTGTGACCGATGACCTCGATGAGGGGCCCATCATCGCCCAAGATGTGATCCCGGTCAACCACCGCTTTGGCTGGCAAGAGATGCGACGTGCAGGGCAAGATGTGGAGAAGATCGTCCTCTCCCGTGCCTTGGCGCTGGTGTTGCACGATCGGGTGTTTGTCAATGGCAATAAGACGGTGATATTTTAGTGCTTAATATTGTATTGGTCGAACCGCAAATCCCACCCAACACCGGCACCATCGGCCGTCTGTGTGTCAATCTCGGTGCCACACTCCATCTCATCAAGCCACTGGGATTTGACATCGATGACAAGGCAGTCAAGCGGGCGGGACTGGACTATTGGTCGCAGCTCGATCTCGTGGTGTGGGAGCGTTTTGCTGACTTTCTCGCGGTGCATCCCATCGACGCCCATACCCATCTGGCGACGACCAAAACCGATCGGCTCTACTGGGATGCTGATTTTCAGGTGGGGGACTATCTCTTGTTTGGCTCTGAGACCCGAGGGTTGGATGAGCATGTCCTGCTCGAACACCCCGATCGCTGTCTGACCATCCCGATGGCCGCCGGGGGTCGCAGCCTCAATCTCGGCGTCAGTGTCGGGCTGGTGGCGTACGAAGCGTTGCGGCAAAATTACAAAGGGTTCGAGAAGATCACGATCCCCAACAAGGAGGCACAATGAGCATAGGCGATATTTTGTATGTGATTGCAATTGGGGTCTTTTCGTGGATGACCTTTGCGATCATCCGTGGGAATTTCCAGCGAAAATTCAATGAAAACGGCGAGCGGATCGACCTGGTCGAAAAAGAGAAGCGTAAGGCCGAGGATCAGCGTAACGTATAAAAGCTGATCTCACCGTCGGCCTTTTTCGTCTTGGCGCGGTGATACATATTGAGCAGGCGAAAAGCGATCTCTTGGATGGAATGGTCGGTATTGGGGACTTCAATTTCGCTACAGTAAACATCTTTGGCACCTTTTTTCTGGATCGATTTGATCAAACGATTCATAAAATAGTACCCCCCATCGACGGATGTACCTTGACACAAGAGTGCATAGAGATTTTCAGATTTATCGATGGTAAACAGTGCATCGGTCTTCCGCTTCTCATGGGTGATGAATGCCTTCAAATCATCCATTTCTGCTGAGAAAAGGGTGACAACAAACGTATCCTGCCGCTTGTTGTCGAGGAGATAATAGAGCAACTCGATCCCCTGCCCGATTTTATCCAGAAGGTGAATGAGCTTTTTGATGTCCGTTTCTCGGATCCCTTTGTCACTTTTTCGGTGTTTGGGTTTGGTTGCCATGGTATACTCCTTTCGCAGGTGTTATTATATCCAAAACATTACGGAATGGATTAATGCCCTTCTCCCCGAGAAATCTTTTCGATCAAGCGGGTCACCATCCGTACCCCGGCACCGCTGGCTCCGTGAGGATTTTCACCCCAGGCGGCTTCGACGAAGGCAGGCCCAGCGATGTCGATGTGTGCCCAGCGGTCACGGTGGTGTGCGTCGATAAACTCCCCGAGAAACAGACCCGCCGTGATCGCGCCGCCGTAGCGGGTGCTGGCGATGTTGCACACGTCGGCGATTGTGCTGTCGATTGTTTTACGCAGGTGACGGTTGAATTTCAGTTGCGTGGCCATCTCCCCACTCAATGTCTCTCCTGCATACAACACTTTCTGCACCGGATCGGCATGGAAGCCCATCACGCCGGAGGTGTACTGCCCCACCCCCACGACACAGGCACCGGTGAGGGTCGCCAGATCGTAGAGGTAGTCGGCTTGGACTTCCTGCTGGGCGTAGGCGAGCACATCGGCCAGCACGAGCCGCCCCTCGGCATCGGTGTTGCGCACTTCGATCGTCTTGCCGTTTTTGGCACGGAGGATGTCATCGGGCTTGTAGGCATCCCCACCGATCATGTTTTCGACGGCACCGATGAAGCCGTGGACTTCGACGGGGAGGTTCAGGTCGCTGACGGCTTTGAGGATCCCCAGTACGGCGGCACCGCCGCTCTTGTCCGACTTCATCGTCACCATGAAATCGGCCGGCTTGAGGCTGAGTCCGCCGCTATCGTAGGTGAGCCCCTTGCCCACGAGGCTGATGGTGGCGACGGGGTTTTTGGGGGTGTGGGCTATGTGGATGAGGCGGGGGGCATGGCGGCTGGCGCGGGCGACGGCGAGCAGGGCACCCATCTTCTCTTTTTTC
>WFMQ01000126.1 GCA_015488995.1 Nitratifractor sp.
ACGCTGTGATGCGCTCACGGCGATAGGCGACAAACGTCTCATCGGCAAACCACCCATGCTCAAATGTCCCCAACACTGTCTCCGTCGCATACCCGTCAGGATACGAGGTGGAGATGCCATGATGGATCTCGTACCGCTCACCGTGGCGGTGGACGATCTTGTCGCGCTCGAAGCGCACAGTTCCGGGGATGATCCCAAGCCCCTCGACCACACTGCCAGGTGCCGACTCGACTCCTTCAGGATCTTCGATCCGCTCATGGAGCATCTCGTACCCACCGCAGATGCCGATGATGCGAGTCGTATCAGACCAATGGACTTGCGCCATCTTTGGAGACAGGGTTTCAACCCTGCTTTGTGGGGCTGAAGTCCCAACCCCTTGTGTGGTATGAGATTTCGGATGAACACCGGTACGACACAACGCTTCTATCTGCTCAGCAAAGCCCTGATTTCTCAGCCATGCCAAATCCTCCAGTAGCAGCTTGGATCCAGGCATGATCACCGTATCGTATGTACTCAAGTCTGCCGCACTGCGAACAAACGTCACGCACACATCTTCATCGGCCAGTAACGGCTCGAAGTCGGTGTAGTTGCTCATCGTCGGATAGGCGATCACCGCCACCTGTCTTGCCCCATCTCGGCACCACTGAGCATACCCCATCAGGCTCTGCGAATCCTCAAATCCCAGATTGAACGGTACATAGGGCAACACCCCCAGCACCGGGATCCCGAACCGCTCCTCAATGATCCGCACCCCCTCGTCAAAGAGACTGCGATCCCCTCGGAACTTGTTGACCACCACACCGATGACACGATCGCGGAGTGGCTCGGGGAGGAGATGGTACACGCCGTAGATCGAGGCAAATACGCCCCCTTTTTCGATGTCGGCCACGAGGATGATGCGGGTGTCAAACTCGGTGGCGATGTAGAGATTGGAGAGGTCTTTGTCCATGAGGTTGAGCTCCACCGGAGAGCCTGCCCCCTCGGCGATCACCACATCATAGCACTCATCAAGATGGGCGAAGGCTTCGGAGACAATGGGCTTGAGGGTATCAATGTCACGGTAATACTCCCGCACATCCTGCGTCCGCACCGCTTCGCCTCGGACGATGAGAGAGGCGGCACTGCCCCGGCCGGACTTGAGGAGTACGGGGTTGACGTGCCACGAGGTGGGGACCCCCAGAGCCGTAGCCTGAAACTGCTGAGCGACGGCGATTTCCGATCCATCATCGGCCACGTGGGCATTGTTGGAGACGTTTTGGGCTTTGAACGGTGCCACACTCAGCCCCTGCTCCTGCAATAATCGCCCCATCAGCCACGTGAGAGTACTCTTGCCCGCATCCGAATGGGTACCGAAGATCGAGAGGTTAGCCACCCAGCACCTCCGCGAGGGGCTTCATCTGTGCAACCGATTTAACTGCAATCCGCACATGATACGCATCCAGCTCATCAAAATTGGCACAGTCGCGCACGAGAATCCGATGGGGGAGCAGCCGTTTTTGTAACGCATCCACCCGCATTCCCCGTAACCTTACAAGGACAAAGTTGGCCTCACCCGGATAGATCGTCCCCACCCATGGGCTTGATCCCAGTACATCCAATAGCCATGCTTTTGCCTCTCGATTTGCCACCTCCGATCGGGCAGCAAACGTCTCATCCGCCAATGCTGAGAGGATATACGCCGTATCAAATGCCGAGAGTTTCCAGAGCGGTTCCCGCTGACGCAAGGCTGCGATATTATCCACAGAGGAGACCAATACACCCATCCGCATCCCGGCTGCGCCGAAATACTTGGTCATGGATGTCAAGATGTAGAGATCAGGATAGCGATCCAAGTACCGGCTCACCGAAGCATGAGAGGCAAACGCCAGAAACGACTCATCCACCAGCACCGTACACCCCCGCTCTGCCCACCGCTCCAAATAAGGCTCCATATCATACCACGCTCCATCGGGTGTCGCCGGATTGACAAACACCACCAGAGACCCCTCTGGCACCTCCGCTTCCATCTGTGAAAAACGATCGATCAGATGAATTTCAAACCCGAAACGCTCTGCTGCTTTTTTGTACTCCAAGTACGCAGGAGAATAGATGACATTTAAACGGTTATGAAACCGGCTGCTGCTTGAAAACCTATCCGAAAATCGAGCATCCAAGGAGGCGTATAGGGAAAAGATGGCACTGCTCCCTCCATTGAACACCTCCATCTGATCGACAGAAACCCCCATGTAGGAGGCAAGCCTCTCATAAAGCTCCGTATAGTCGGGATAGGAAGCGATGGAAAGTGCATTAAAATCAACGTCGAGACGAGGGGTAACGAAGTTGATATTGGACGACAGATCGATCACCTCATCGGGCTGGCAACCACATGCTTTGGCAAAGGCAGCGATATTGCCGCCGTGTTGGAAGGGGGTCATTGTCTTGTTTGGAATTGAGTTTGGAGTTCACGGAGGTATTCGGCTGTTTTTCCATGGTGCTGTGTCAAAACTGCCTTAGGCATATACAATCTCGTTTTGGATCTGCGTACGGACAAAAGGATGCAAAGCTTCAAGATAGCCGATATCGACATCGCGCTTGAAGTGTTGTTCTAAAAAATATTTCAAGTTATAGCGGTTGCGAAAGCTTTTTTTGGGCGAGACAATGACCAAATCAATATCACTCTTCTCCTGAGCTTCATCACGTGCAAACGACCCAAAAAGCCCAATACGTTCAACATGATATTGACGTTGCAACATCCGCTTGTTTTGCTTCAAAAAGTGCAATATCTCTTCTTTTTGCATCCGCTTATCCTTACTTGATAGGCTTTGATTATACCATAAATGCTATTTCAGCCGCACCTCAATCCCCAGCTTCACCTCATATACCTCATCGCACACTCGCGCAAGTGCCTGCCCCACAATCCCGCTACGGTCAACATAAGTTCGGCTGAAGCGTTCAGCGGGGATCACCCCCGATCCGACATCATTGA
>WFMQ01000127.1 GCA_015488995.1 Nitratifractor sp.
GGCTGGTACTGGTCGATGGCTTTGTTGGCGATGGCCAGTGGCCGCCAGAGCTCCTCGAGGTAGCGGTGAATCTGCATCTCAAAGAGCAACGGCTCAAGCTTGGCCAGCGACGCTTCGGCCTGCGTCATCTCTTCGGGGTAGAAGGTGCGGACTTTGTCGCTTTCGATCCGACCCTCGAAGTATTTGCCACTCATCCCGATGAGGCGGTTGAGGAGATTGCCCAGATCGTTCCCGAGATCCGAGTTGATCCGGTCGATCAACGCCCGCTGGCTGAAGTCGCCGTCCCCGCCGAAAGGGACTTCGCGGAGCATGAAGTAGCGGAAATTTTCCAGTCCGTACGCATCGGCGACCTCTTTGGGGTTGACGACGTTCCCTTTGGATTTGGACATTTTCTCCCCGTTGCGCGTCCACCAGCCGTGCGCCGCGATGTGCTTGGGCAGCGGCATGTCGAGGCTCATGAGGAAGGCCGGCCAGTAGATCGCGTGGAAGCGGAGGATGTCCTTGCCGATCAGATGGACGCGTGCCGGCCAATACTTCATCAGGCTCTCATCGGTGCCGTAGCCCAGTGCGGTGAGGTAATTCATCAGGGCATCGAGCCAGACGTACATGACGTGCTTGGGGTCGTCCATCTTCTCGGGCAGCTTGACCCCCCAGTCGAAGCTGGTGCGCGTCACGGAGAGATCCTCCAGACCGCTCTCGACGAAGCGGATCACTTCGTTGCGCTTGGACTTAGGCAAGATGCACTCGGGGTTGTCGCGGTACCATGCCAGGAGCTTATCCTGATAATCGCTCAGACGGAAGAAGTAACTCTCCTCCTCTACGACGTGCGTCGGTTTGCCACACTCGGGGCAAAACTCCCCGTCCACCAGTTGGGTCTCGGTGAAAAACGCTTCGCAGGAGATGCAGTAGTTGCCTTTGTAGACATCTTTGTAGATGTCCCCGTTATCGACCATTTTCTGAAAGGCTACCTGTACGCCGGCTTTGTGCTCCTCGTCGGTGGTACGGATGAATTTGTCGTAGGTGATGTCAAACGCATCCCAAAGTGCCCGAAACCGCCCGGAGATCTCGTCGGCATATGCCTGGGTGCTTTTGCCCCGTGACTGCGCGGCTTGCTCGATCTTCTGACCGTGCTCATCGGTGCCGGTGAGGAAAAACGTATCATGCCCCACCATCCGCGAATAGATCGCCAGCGTGTCGGCGATGACCGTGGTGTAGGCGTGTCCGATGTGGGCAATGTCGTTGACGTAATAAATGGGGGTCGTGATGTAGGCGGTTTTGCAGGAGGGGTCTGGCATAGGAGAATCCTTGAACAAATGAGTTTAGGGCGCATCGAGTAATAGGTCATACCCACAACATCTCCAGCTTTTGTTCAGGCAAGGCATCGCTTCGCAGGCATAGCCGAAGCTACGTCAAGAAGCGATAACGCAGCATGGGCGAAAGCTGGTGGTGCCCGAAGGGTGGGCTTTGCAGACGCGATCTTTCACTCGATACTCCCTTCGCCGTAGCTTTGGCTACGCCTTGAGAGCCTCAAGCAAAATCTCACATCTGCAAAGCCCATTGTGGATATGACCTATTACTCGATGCGCCCTTAGGGCGTGGGAAATGACCCTTTGAATGGGAGGTATTTTAGCGAAAGGTTGCTGTGAGGAGGGAGCGTGCATAGAGTTGGTGGGGTAATATGTTATAATAACCAAAAATAAGAAGGAGCAGTGATGGGTGCTTTGCGGATCGAGGATTTGCCTTCCTATACGTATGATGATTATGTTCAGTGGGAAGGGGATTGGGAATTGATCGATGGGATTGCGTATGCGATGGCTCCTGCACCGATGCGTACCCATCAAAATTTGGCATACGAGATAGCTCATCGTCTTAGGCTTGGGATTGATAGCTGCCCCGAGTGCGAAGTCCTCGGCGAAGTGGACTACAAACTCAGTGACGATACGGTGCTCCGCCCGGATGTCGTGCTCACCTGTGGCGAGACCCACGAAGCTTACCTCACCAAAGCCCCAGAAATCATCGTCGAAGTGATCAGCCCCTCGACCGCCTCCCGGGATGAGAAGATTAAGTTTTCCCTCTACGAAGCTGAAAAAGTCACCTATTATGTGCTGGTATACCCCAAAGACTTGATCGCCAAAGTCTACCGACTCGACGGAAAAACCTATGACAAAGAGGGGGTATTTGCTCAAGAGACTTATACGTTTGAGGATACAGCTTGCAAGGTTGAGGTTGATTTTTCGGAGGTGTTTAAGCGGTATCGGGGTTGAGGCTATATATGTCCTGCAATGATCCGAAGATATTCACGTATCTCTTCGAGCTTAGAGAGAGCGTCATCACAAATGATGGCATAGTCGATCTTCTCATAATCGTGAGCAAGAAAATTACGAAATGAAGCGATTTTGGCGAAGCGGTAGGCGAATTCTCGAGGGAGGATGCCTTGTTCACCGAGGGTATCAATCGCTTCGTAGTAGCTTTGTGTTGAGCCGATGTTGCGGTGTTTGATCATCATCTCTGCGATGGAGATGCATCCGTCGCTTGCCAGATACAGGTAATGCAATAATGCCCCCTCAAACATGGGGTCTGAGAGAAAACGCTTTTTGCAGTCAGACTTGTACGTCTCAAGTAAATCGACATAGTATGCTACCCGTTTGAGTTTGGCTTGAAGTTTATGCTGCATCGATGAATCGCTTAAAATGCTTGTAGTCGATGATTTCATGTTGTTTTTGAACTTCATAGTAGTCGCGGTCTTTGTGGTGTTTGACCACGATACCGTTGGTTAGGATGCTCTCAAGGAGATACACGTTTTTCACCGTATTCAAGCAGACAAGATCGACCGAAATGTGCAAGTGCTTTTCGAGAAAGTGGTGCAGCTCAAGTTGGGCATCGAGCGAATTATCCACGAGGTATACAGCGAGATCAACATCACTTGTGTCGCGAGAAGTCCCGTCGGCATAGGAGCCAAAAAGGTAGGCAAACTGAACATTGTCTCTGTCTGCAAGAAGTGCGGTTAATGTGTTTTTCATATGCTGATTATAGCATAGTTGTCGATAGATCCAAAAGAGATAGTGTTGAAACCCCAGCCCTAGCGATCCAAATTGCGCTATAATTCTCCAAAAAAGAAGCCACTCATGCCCCCTTTCTCTAACATCCAAGCTCTTCCGCCTGAACTCATCGCCCGTCTCACCACACTCGGGTTTACCACCATGACCCCCATCCAAGCTCAGGCGATTGAGCCGATCCTTGAGGGGCGGGATGTGGTGGCGCAGTCGCAGACGGGGTCGGGGAAGACGCTGGCGTTTGGGATCGGGTGCATCGTGGCAGCACGGGTAGAGGTGCGGGCGCCGGAGACCCTCATCATCACCCCGACGCGGGAGTTGGCCGAGCAGATCGCCGTGCAGATGAGAGCGGTGGCGGGGTATCGTCCCAATCTCAAAATCGTGACCCTCTACGGCGGAGTACCTTTGCGGGGGCAGGCGGAGACGATCGCCCGTGGGGCGCCGATCGTCATCGGGACACCGGGGCGGCTGATGGATCACCTCGGCAAGGGGACACTCGATCTCTCATCGGTCAAACGGCTGGTGCTGGATGAAGCCGATCGGATGCTGGAGATGGGGTTTGCAGATGACATTGGCCGTATCGCCCGTGAGACACCAATCGGGCGGCAGACCCTTTTGTTTTCGGCGACATTCCCAGAGGGGGTGGAGCGACTGCGCACGACGCTGCTGCGTGATCCGCTCACGATCGCTGTCGAGACGGATTCTCCGGTGCAGATCCAGGAATCGATCATCGTGACTTCGGACAAGGATGCAACCCTCCAGCGCATCATCGACCACCACCGTCCGGAGTCTCTGCTGATCTTCTGTACCACCAAAGCTGAGACGATGGCACTGGCACAGAAGCTTGCCCAATCTGGTCACAGTGTGACGGAGCTCCACGGGGATCTCGATCAGCGGCAGCGGCAGGAGGCGGTGATCGCCTTTGGCAACGGGTCACGTCGGATCATGGTCGCCACCGATGTCGCCTCACGCGGCCTCGACATCTCCAGGATCGATCTCGTGGTCAACTACGACCTCCCCTCTGATGCTGCGATCTATACGCATCGGATCGGCCGTACCGGTCGGGCGGGAGAAGCGGGGGAGGCCATCTCTTTGCAAGCACCGTATGAAAAAAACAAAGCCCAAGCCGTCGCCCCCAATGCCATCGAAACATCGATCGATACCGGCCGTGGGAAGCGTCGCTACCGTATGGTGAGTACGCGAGAAACCCTCTGCATCAACGGTGGCAAACGTCACAAACTCCGTCCCGGTGACTTGGTGGGGACGTTGAGCAAGGGGATCGGGATCGATGCTGGGCAGATCGGGGACATTACGATTGCCGAGACGATCAGCTATGTAGCACTTGATGGTGAGGTGATTGGTCAGGTGCTCACAGGTCTGGAGCGTACACGGATCAAGAAGAAACGGTACAAGGGGTGGGTGCTTTAGAATTAGAATTAGAAATTAGAAATTTTGGTTTGCTTTTCTTTGAAAAGCTTTTATGAAAAAGGGGATATACTGATGGTACTCTTTTTCAAAAGGATTTTTTATGACCTATCCCACGTTTTCCTCTGATTGTCGCTCTATGGTGTGTCGCTTTGTGACTCCGGAGATGTTTGATGCCCTCAAAGGGGTAGAGACTTCCAACGGCTTTACCTTGGAACAGGCGATCCGCTCTGGGGTGGAGAATCCTGATAGCAGTATCGGGGTGTATGCCGGGGATGGGGAGTCGTATATCCTCTATGCGGCATTGTTTGATCCGATCATTGAGGCGTATCATGGGTTTCATCCGACCGATGCACACCGGAGCGATCTCGACCCCGCCAAGCTGGAAGCCCCCAATCCTGACCCCGAGGGGGCGTTTATCCTCTCGACCCGCATCCGCGTCGGGCGTAACGTAGCGGACCTTCCATTGGGACCGGCCATCACCCGTGAACAGCGGGATGAGGTGGAGGCTCGGGTCGTCGCCGGACTGGAGACGCTCACGGATGATCTGGCCGGGACGTACTATCCGCTCACCGGCATGTCTCCCGAGACACAGCAGGCACTGATCGAGGATCACTTTTTGTTCAAAGAAGGTGATCGTTTCCTCGAATCGGCTGGGCTCAATCGGGACTGGCCATCGGGGCGCGGGATCTACCACAACCACGA
>WFMQ01000128.1 GCA_015488995.1 Nitratifractor sp.
GTTTGTGGGCGGGGCGACCTTTGATGGTATCAAGCCGCTCGGCACTTTGGGAGACGAAGCCAATGGTGGTGTCGGTGGCAGTGAGGTAGACGGCAGAAGTTGGTAGAGCTTGGATAGTTTTTTTCACGATAGCTTCTAACAATTTTTTAGCGCAGCATATACACTTTTGGCAACGGCCTCCGCCAAGGCAACAGGCACAGCATTTCCAATTTGTCTCATACATTCACTCCATGAACCAGTGATACGATAATCGTCAGGAAATGTCTGGATTCGAGCGGCTTCTCTCACGGTAAAATATCTGACAGAATTATCAGGAAATCGGATCATATTTTCACCACCGGGAACACCATGAACCCCTGCTTTTAAGACTTTGGCTGGTTCATCGATATAACTGCCGGTATGCCCAGGATATATTTTTGCACCGCTTTTGTAAACATGATTATCAAAAGTATTTTTATCATGAGGGGAAGGGAGATCCTGGATGGTTTCCCGTATGGTCTTCCAAGGTTTCAAACTCGGCGGAATCATGCCGTATTTTTTTAACAATTTTTTTTGAGTCAAATGGACTGCATTATCTACAATAATTTCAGAATCATCAACATGATTGCGTTCCCAATACCCACCACTAATCCATTTGTCCCATAACAAGGCATCCGATGAATGTGTGGCTTGAGGAAAGGACCAGTGAACATTCAAGTCACGTCTAAACCCAACAATAAAAAGACGTTCCCTTTTTTGAGGAACACCATAATCAGCTGCATTGAGTAATCGATAGACAACATTGTATTGGAGATTTGTTCTCTCTCCAGCAGTGTGTTGTTGTTCCAAACGGCGAAGATGAGACTCCCAATCCTCTCCATCTTTTTTGAAAATGGTGGGATACGTTAACTGCAAAATAATGTATTCAAAATATGACGTAAATTTTTTGCGAAGAAGTCCTTTGACGTTTTCAAAAATAAAGGCTTCGGGTTGTACTTCCCTCACGGATCTAACTGCCTCTGGAAACATATCCCTGTCATCGTCATGAGCCTTGTGCTTTCCCCCAAGAGAAAAAGGCTGGCATGGCGGACCACCTGCTACGATCGAAATGGAATGTTTGTATTGTTCAAAAGAGAGTTCTTTGACATTGGCATGGCGAATGGTCCACTCTTTTATGTGGGCTTGTCCCTCATCATGATTTTTTTGCAACGTCCCAATAGCATCCACATTATAATCAACTAATAATCTATGTCGGAATCCCCCTTTTGCCAACCCAAGCGCCAAACCTCCTGCACCGGAAAAAAGTTCGATCGAATCACGATAACTTATCGACATGATATGCTTTCACTTTTTGAATGATTGTTTCTTGATCGGGGGCTGTTCCTTTGAGACGATTGGCCCAAACCCTTCCTGGATGCAGAACATCCCATTCCGATTTTGCTTGTTCATATCTGCCTTTTCCTGGATCATGATTGCCAAACCCATCGATAAACGAGTTCCAGAGGGGGTGAAACTTCCGTGTCATTGCCGCCTCAACTGTACCTATTAAGTCTGCTTCCTGGGACTGCAACACCATAAAACGGCAAAGAAAATCTGATATTTCAAGATTCTCAGTAGCCTGTATACTCCGAGCATGTTCTTTCAGACGATTAAAAAGAGCAGGCATTTTTCTCTGACTACTTTCTCTTCCCTGTCTCCAACCTGGTAAAACAGCTTTCCCTATATAGATAGGAAGATGATCCAACTCAGAAAAAAGATTATAGTACAAGGGATAATTACCTTTATAATAAAGGGCATATACCCCTCCACCATAAAATTTTTCTGGAGGCAATGTTTCCAGAGGGGTATCCAACATGAATTCAATCGCCTCATCTATCAATGCAGTAAAAGACTCTGATTGAAAAATGTGGTCAGTAATAATCATTTTCTTCCTTGATTTATTCAATAATAATTATATCTGCTTTTATGATTATTTTCAAGCCAACACGAAGTATGTCACCCAAATCCGTCAATAGAAAATGGTATAATAGTTCCCATGCCAGAATGATTGAAAAGGAGGCATTCAAATGGAAACGAGAGATCAAAGGGGACATTGGATGGCGGTGCTGCTTCTCGGAACAGCTCTGATGACTGGGGCGTGGGCAGACAAGCCCAAAGCCCCCCTGAAAATCGAGAAGATCCATGCCCGAAGCTCGCAGGAGGGGGTGGAACTGTGTGTGGAGATGGATGAATACCTCTCCGACAGTGAAACACGGGAGATGAAACCCTACATCACTCTCGATCCTCCCACCCCTTTTGGTGTGGAGGTGAATTATGATGAAGTGTGTGCGGTGCATCTGAAGCCCCAAACCGAGTATCGGATGACGGTCGATCGGCGGATACCGCTCGGCGAAGACCGACTCGACAAAACCTATACCTTCACGAAACACACCGGCAACATCGATCCGAGTATCCGGGCCAAAGGGGAGGGGTACATCCTCCCCGCTCGGGGGGAGATCACGCTGCCGTTTGCGACGACCAATGTCACCCATGCTGCCGTCTACCTCTACCGGATCAACACCCGCAACCTCATCCACAGCATCAACCGCTACAATCTCCTGCGCAAGATGAGCGACTACCAGCTCCGGAAAGTCGCCCGTGAGGAGGGGGAACAGCTCTGGAGAAAACGGCTCACCATCGATGCTGGCCCCAACACCAAAAAAGTCACCGCCGTCCCCGTGGGCTCAGCACTCACGAAGCATGAGCCAGGGGTCTATCTGCTGGAGCTGAGGCGGATCGATGCGGATGGGGAGGAGCACACCTATGATGAGGCGATGCAATGGTTCATGATCTCGGACATCGGCTTGGCCTCGACCATGGGGAGCGATGGGTTGCGGGTGCATGCCCGACACTTGAGCGATGCGACACCGTACCCCCATGTCCGCTATGAGCTGATTGCCACCAACAATACGGTGCTCGGTACCGCGAACGCTTCGGACGGTCAAGCACTTTTCAAAGCCGCTCTCCTGCGGGGCAAACGGGGGCTCAAGCCTCGTGCCGTTTATGCGTACGGCAAAGACGGCGACTTCAGCGTCCTCGATCTCTCTCGGGCACCGTTTGATCTGAGTGACCGGGGGGTGAGCGGTCGGGAGCCTCTCGGAGCCATCAACGCACTGCTTTTCTCCAATCGGGGGATCTTCCGTCCCGGTGAGACCGTCCCGTTCCGGGCACTGGTGCGGGATGCCGAGGGGCGACCGCTCCCCCACCGCACCCTCGCCGCCAAACTCTACGATGCCCGCCAGGAGCGCGTCGCCACGCAGCGGATGACGACCGATGCGAGTGGCTATCTCCACGGGACCTTTCCCATCGCCGAGCGTGCCGCGACGGGGGGATGGCGTATCGGGCTCTATGCTGGGGAGACGCATCCGTTTGCGACGCTCTCCTTCCTCGTGGAGGATTTCGTCCCACCCAAAATCGCCCTCGAGGTGACCCGTGCACCGGATCACCTGAAAAAGGGGGTGGAAGCGCATATTACCGTCCAGACCCGCTACCTCACCGGCGAAGCACTGAGTCAGGCACCCGTGGAGATCTCCACCGTCCTGCATGCGGCGAGCACTCCTTTTCCCGACTACCCAGGGTATCAGTTTGGAGATGTTCGGGAAGAGGTCTCTTCTGAGATCATCGAGGATGTTGAAGGCACCACCGACACCCACGGCACGGCCAAGATTGACTTCACGCCTAAGACCTCTACCCACAGCAGCTTGCCGCTGGCGATCCATGTCACCCTCACCGCCCACGAGCCCGGCGGCCGACCGGTGAGCCGCTATCTCGATCTGCTGTACGATGACAAGGATGCCTATCTCGGGATCAAACCGCGCTTCGCACATCAAGCCGTAGATCTGAGTCAACCACCCCGTTTCGACCTCGTGGCTCTCCGGCAGCATGCACCGGTCGCTCGGACACTGCGCTACCGCCTCATCCGAGAAGAGACCGAGTGGAACTGGCGCAGTGGAGAGGATGGAGAGGGGTGGGAATACTACCGCACCTACCACGATCAGGAGGCGGTGACCCATGGGACGATCGCCGTAGAGACGCATCCCACACCTCTCACCTTCGATCCGTTGCCATGGGGCGCATACCGCCTCGAGGTGGAGGATGACCGAGGGGATCTGAGCACCTTCCGTTTCACGAGTGGATACGAAGAGCGTGTCAGTCACGCCTCCCCCGACCGCTTACCCGTGGCGGTGGACAAACAGCACTACCGACCCGGTGAGACGGTGCGGGTGAGTGTGACCCCCAAATTTTCCGGCCCGGTGACCGTCTCGATCGCCAACCACCGCATCCTGACGACCCAGACAGCACACGCCAGAGCGGGGCAAAAGCTTGAGCTCACCTTCCCCATCGATCCCACATGGGGCGGGAGTGCCTGGGTGCTTGCCACCGCCTACCGGGCGCAGAGTGCCCAGCTTGGTACCGATCGGGCGATTGGGGTGGCACACGTCGCCATCACCGATCCGGCGCGACGGATCGACGTGAAACTCGATGCCCCCAAGCGGATCGCCAGCCGCCACACACTGACGCTCCATCTCCATGCCCGTCCGTCCAGCAACCATTTATCCAGTACTTCGCCGATCCATGTCGCGGTCGCCGCCGTCGATGAAGGGGTGCTAAACCTCACCCAGTACCATGCACCCGATCCCGTAGCATTCTTCTTCGGCAAACGGCGGCTTGGGGTCGGGATCCGCGACCTTTATGGTGACCTGATCAAACCCACGGGGGCTCATGCTCAGTTTGATGTCGGTGCAGGTGACGATGATACCAATCCACTCGAAGAGCACGTCGTCGCCAGCCACCGCCGGATCGTCGCCCTCTGGAGCGATGCCGTCACTTGCGATGCCAACGGGACAGCGACGGTGACGTTTGAGGTACCTGACTTTCAGGGGGCGTTGCGCCTGATGGCCATCGCATGGAGCGATGCGGCACTCGGGTCAGATGAGGGGAAGGTGATCGTCAAAGACCCCATCTCGGCCGAGCTCTACCTCCCCCGCTTCCTCAGTGTCGGGGATCGCGCCAAGGCACGGCTACAGGTGCGCATCGATCCGACCCTCCCCGCTGGGCGATACACCGTCCACCTCACGACCAAGCGGGGGCTCACGCTCACCCCCACCGACTGGACGATCACCCATACCCATGGCAACACCGGTCTCTACCAACACTCGGTCACACTCCGGGCAGCCGCCGCGCCAGAGGGGACGATCGCTCTGACGATTCAGGGTGAGGGGAATGTCACGGCACAGCGGAACTGGTCACTCGGCATCCGTCCGCCGTACCCTGAGAGCTACGTCCACCCCACCGGACTGCTGGCTGCCGGTGCCCCCCTCGCGTACGATGCGATCATCGATCCGACCCAGTGGAAGGGGGTGCGCCACCTGCGGCTCCGTCTCTCAGGGACGCCCCTCCTCTCTACCGGAATGTACCGCCAGCAGCTGATTGACTACACTGGCCGCTGTGCGGAGCAGACCACCAGCCGGGCTTTCCCGGCACTCGATCGCCCTCGCAAACACCAAACGCCCCGACAACAGACCCTCGTCCGCAAAGCAATCGCACGTCTCGTCTCTCTCCAGCGTCTCAACGGAGGCTTCGGTCTCTGGAGCTCGAGCGATCCTGACCTGTGGGTCAGCGCGTATGCGATGGACTTCCTCACCCGGGCACAGGAGCAGGGGTACCCCATCCCCACACGCTCCATCACCGCCGGTCTGCATTGGCTTGAGCGCACCATTGACCGCTGGGCAGAGAGCAACCGTGACCAAGCCAAAAATGCCTATGCCCTCTACGTCCTCGCACGCACCGGCCGTACCCTCATCACGCCGATGCGTGCGCTGGCCAAGAGCACGACGCTCCATTCGGCGGAGGGATGGGCGCATCTCGCCGCGGCCTTTGCCCATATCGGAGAGTCCAAAGAGGCCAAAAGACTCTTCGTGCGGGCACAGCAGGCACTGGGCAACACCACGACTCAATCGTGGCTCAATTACGGTGGCCGTCTTCGGGATATGGCCGTCCTCGTGACGATGCTCTCTGAGTCGGGTCGTCCTGCCGATGCGATTGGGCTCTATGCCGATCTCGCCCGAGGTGTCCGCGACCGCCGCTGGCTCAGTACCCAGGAGATGAGCACCCTCCTGCGGGCTTCGGAGCAGGTCGGGATCACGCCGACTGCGCTCACACTTCAGGTCAACGGGCAGACGCTAAGCCCCCGCACCCACTGGGAGAGTCGTGCCGATCGTCTCGCCGATCTCCCCACCGTGCGCAATCAAGGAGTCCATCCCATCTGGTACGATCTGAGCTTCATCGGCACCCCAGTTCCCACCTTCTATCACACGAGCTCCAACCATGGCTTCGCGATCGAGAAGCACCTCTATACCCTCAAGGGTACACCCGTGTCCCTCAACACCCTTGCCCAGCGCAGTCGCCTCATCGTCGTCTTGCGGGGGCAGATCGAGAGTCCGCTGATCCGCCATCCGCTCATCACCGACTGGGTGCCGGCTGGATTTGAGATCGAAAACCCCGACCTGACGCACGACGATGTCACCGACAGTCTCACGTGGCTGGGCGACAAGACACCCACCGCCCACACCGCCTGGCGTGCCGACCGCTTCGAAGCAGCCCTCATCCCGCAAGAGGGCAACAACACGTTCGTCGCCGCCTACGCCGTGCGGGCAGTTACTCAGGGGACATTTACCCTCCCGCCGGTGCGGATCGTCGATATGTACCGACCGTATTATCGAGCGTTTGGCGCGGTCACAGCGGAGAAACTCACCGTCCGCGACCCACAGACAATCACCCCGACACCCCCCTCTACCGATCTCAATACCACCGCCGGTACGCCGGCTCCCCTGACGGAGCAAGCGTATCTCGCTGCCGCCACCCATCCCCTCGGGAGCCTCGACCGCTACACGATCACCCAGCTCAACTACCTGCGCAACAGCATTTTCGCCCAGGGCGGGCTGGACTTTTCGCGCACCAACCCAATGCTCGACCGGCTCTTCAAGCCCTTCACGTGGTACACCCATACGACCCAAAAGGCGGGTGCTGTCTATGCTCGACTGACCCCACTTCAGCGGCGCAACATCCAGCAACTCCTCACCGAAGAGAAGCGGCGGGGCGGGGGCTTGAGTCTGGCCGACTACTACCGGGTGCACACCACCCCACTCACCCCGGCACTGCTGGCCAAATATGACAAGCGGAGCCTCCGCATCCTGCGCAACAGTCTCATCGCACGATACGGCTACCGCTTCCACGATCCAGAGCTGAGTCGGATTTTTGCTGCTATGCCGTGGTACCACCCCACCGACATCCGTTCCAGCACGGTACTCGATGAGCGGATGACCCCCCTCGAGCGGGCCAACGTCCAGCAGATCCTCCACGCCGAACAGACCCGATGACGGCAAGAAGGATCGTCCACTTGGAGGCAGGATTTCAATCCTGCACAACGGGGCTGAAGCCCCTACTCCTGATTGGATGAATGCTTATCGAGTGAATGGTAAGGATAGGACAATAAGACATCCATAGAAGGAAGGGGATCGTGATGGGCATATGGCTGAGACGGATCGTCCGCTGGATGGTTCTGATGCTGGGGAGTGTGCTCCTCTTCGTACTGGTGGTTGACCGTTTCTACCCGATGGCACTCACTCCGACCCGCCACGTTTCCCGGGTCGTCACTGGGGAAGAGGGGGCATGGCTCTATGCCGTGACCGACCGGGAAGGTCGCTGGCGCTTCCCGGCTGATCTGCGCCGGATCGACCCGCTCTATCTCCGGATGCTCCAGGTCGTGGAGGATCAGCGTTTCGACGACCATCCAGGGATCGATCCGCTGGCGATGGTGCGGGCGTTGGGGCAGTGGATCGCCTCGGGGCATATCCGCTCAGGAGGCTCGACGATCACGATGCAGCTGGCGCGTCTCCTCGAGCCCAAGCCCCGCACCCTCCGCTCCAAAATCATCGAAATGATCCGTGCCCTCCAGCTCGAGATGCACCACACCAAACCGACCATCCTCTCGGCCTATCTCACCCTCACCCCCTACGGCGGCAACGTCGAAGGGATCGTCGCGGCCAGCCGCCGCTATTTTGGCAAGCTCCCGACCAATCTCAGCCCCGCCCAAGCCGCACTCCTCGTCGCACTCCCCCGCAATCCGGAGCAGCTCCGACCCGACCGCCACCCCCGACGCGCCCGTGCCGCCCGCGCCCGTGTCCTGCGCAAAGCCCTCCATCACGGACTCATCACCCCCGCTCTCTATGCCCGTGCCATCACCGCACCGCTCCCTCAGAAGCTCCACCCCTTCCCGCGATACGCCCCCCACATCGCCTCACGACTTCTACGCAAAGCCCCAGAAGATGCGACCACCGTGACCACGACACTTCAGGCTCCCTTGCAGACCCAGCTTGAGGCATGGGCACGGATCGCCGGGATGCGGCTCCCTGCCCATGCCACTCTGGCCGTCCTCGTCGTCCGCAACCGTGACGGAGCCGTCGAAGCGTATCTTGGTTCCCACGATATGTTCAGCCCCCGCACGGCGGGGTACGTCGATATGATCCGTGCCGTCCGCTCCCCAGGATCGACCCTCAAGCCCTTCGTCTACGCCATGGCGTTTGAGATCCACCGTGTCCACCCCAACACCATCATCCGCGACCGAGAAACCCGCTTCGGCGACTACCTTCCGCACAATTACTCCCGCCGCTACACCGGAGAGGTGACCCTCACATACGCCCTCGAACATTCGCTCAATATCCCCGCCGTCAAGCTCCTCGCACAGGTGGGCGCACCCGCTTTTGTCGCCCGCCTCGGACGGGTCACCGGCAAGCTCCACATCCCTCGAGGCACCCCGACCCTCCCGATCATCCTCGGCGGTCTGGGGATCACCCCGTGGCAGATCGCTCAGCTCTACGTCGGACTCGCGCGCGGCGGCGAAGCTCCCCGACTCCACCTCCTCCCCAGCAAGGGAGAGGACAATACCACCACGCTGTGTGATCCTGAATCCGCCCGGATGGTCACCGCCATCCTCCGTCGGATCGCCCCCCCGGCCGGTCACGTCGATCCCCTCCAGCACATCGCCTTCAAAACCGGCACGAGCTACGGCACCCGCGATCTCTGGACCGCCGCCTACACCCGTGACCACACCGTCGTCGTCTGGGTCGGCCGCCCCGACAACGCCCCGATGCCACGTCACA